>JAFYUX010000006.1 GCA_017549385.1 Bacillota bacterium | reverse complement strand
GGGCATCATCCCGCAGTAAACTTATACTGCGCATCCCGCCCCACTGGCATTTACGATGGCTCCGCCATCCCGACACAAAAACGACAAATCCCCGCCTGCATAAGCAGCCGGGGATTTCTTTTCCTACATATATCCAATCTTATTTCATAAACATTTATATATATTACTCAGGCTTTTTCCGGCCTTTCATAATATTTGTCACTGCTGTTGCCGCAAGCTTTCCGTCAGCCGTAAAGAGTTCGGCTTCTATGTATGCCATACGTCTTGTGTTTGATCTGATTTTGGCAACTACTGTAACATAAGCGTCGTCTCTTGTCACGGGTCTCACATAAGACGTGGAGAGATCCACTGTCCCAGAAAGGTCTGTTTCAGAATATGCATATCCTAAAGGACCTACTACAGCATCGATCATATATGTCAGAACACCGCCCTGAACTACATTAAGACCGTTGCCCATCCATCTCTTTATCGGAATCCTTACTGTGAGAACTTCGTCGTCACTGAGTTTTACAAACTCAGGCTGAAGCACTTCAAGATCTGTCTCTGGTTCCTGGCCCTCTGGAGCACGAACACCAAAGATGACCTTGAGAAGTTCTCTGCGTGCGTTTAACATAAAAGCTTTGTCACCGTTGTCGATTAACGGCTGCACTCTTCCATCTGTCTCTTGATGTCTTCCCATATGTCTACTCCCTGACCTCTTGGTTTGCTCTTGAGGATATTTGTAACTGCAGAAACTGCAAGCTTGCCATTTGGCGTGTAAAGTTCCGCCTTGGCATGCATGATACGCTTGCCGCTGGCCTTTACCTGAGCCTTGATTATAACGTACTCATCATCAAGAGTAACAGGACGTAAATATGAAGTGCTGAGGTCAACTGTTCCAATGCTGTCGCAACCTGAAACTATGTAACCTAAAGGACCGACAATAGTATCGATCATATAGGCAAGAACACCGCCCTGAACAGTGTTAAAATCGTTAACCTGCCATTCCTGAAGAGGAACTTTAACTGTAAGTACACCTTCGTCACTGTACTCGATAAACTCAGGCTGGATAACTCTGATATCTCCACGTGGCTTTTCTCCCTGCTTTGCACGTCTTCCGTACATAGGGATGCAAAGTTCACGTACTTCTTCTATTGTTCTGTCACCGTTTAATGGTCTATCGCCACTGTCTGCGATTTTTGTTTTTTCCATTTCTGCCATCTTTGAAATCTCTGCCGTTTCTGTCATTTTTACCACTGTTGCCACAACGCTCTGCTCTGTTTCCAGTCTTTTTTGCGCGCTCCTGGCGACCTTCTTCAACAACTCTAAAATCTATTTCATCTGTAGAAAGATTTACTACGTCTACTATAACATTTATGCGGTCACCGATGCGATAAATTTTACCGCTGCGTTCACCCACAATCCTGTAATTGCCTGCATCGAGACTGTAATAGTCACCCTTGAGAGTCTCAACAGGAACATAGCCTTCGATAGTTTTTGGCAGCTCAACGAAAAATCCTGAGTTGAGAACACCACTGATAATACCCTCAAACTCGTGACCGATTCTTTCACGCATGTACTGAGCCTTCTTTTTCTTTTCTACAGTACGTTCAGCATCAACTGCAACCCTCTCCTGAACAGAAGAAATTTCAGCAGCCTTTGCCACTGCATCACTAAAGTTTCTGATAGCATCTCCATCCATTTCTCCATGAAGCACCGCCTTGATAATACGATGAATCATCAGGTCAGGATATCTTCTGATTGGAGAAGTGAAGTGGCAATAATACGTAAAACCAAGACCAAAATGTCCATCACAGCTCGGCTGATAATCTGCCTTTTTCATGG
This sequence comes from Bacillota bacterium, assembly GCA_017549385.1. Classification (GTDB taxonomy): domain Bacteria; phylum Bacillota; class Clostridia; order Peptostreptococcales; family Anaerovoracaceae; genus RGIG7444. The sequence continues at coordinate 1,252 of JAFYUX010000006.1, read as the reverse complement.
ACTTTAAAAGCACTCTGTTTACGATGCCTTCGGCATCACTGCCTGCGGCCTGTGACAGGATGTCTCGTAGACTCTTTGGTCTTACGTTTTCCAGGGAACCCTTGAGAGAGTATCCAAGGCTTCCTGCAAATGCACGGAATGCTTCCATTTTTTCTGGATCCGGTTTTTCGTGAACTCTGTAAACAAAAGGTACTTCCATCCAGAAGTGATGTTCTGCCACCACTTTGTTTGCAGTGAGCATAAATTCTTCGATAATCTTGTTTGCCACACGACGCTCTGAAGGACGGATATCAACAGGAACACCGTCTTCGTCAAGCTGAATGTATGACTCATCTATGTCAAAATCAAGGCTACCGCCTTTTTCTCTTTTGCTGCGGAGAATCTTTGCCAGCTCATCCATATCGCAGATCATATCGTAGATATGGTTGTACTTTTCTATGAGCTCAGGATCTTTGTTTTCAATGATGTCAGAGACATCGCTATAGACCATGCGTTCTGTAGTGCGGATTACACTTTCGAAAATACGATAGCTGCATACGTCGCCTGACGGGTCGATTTCCATTTCGGCTGAAAGTGTCAGTCTGTCCACTCCAGGATTTAAGCTGCACATACCGTTTGAGAGCTGCTTTGGCAACATCGGCACAACTGTATCCAGAAGATATACAGAACAGCCTCTGCGGAGAGCTTCCTGATCCAGGTGACTGCCTGCTGTAACATAATGGCTTACGTCTGCAATATGAACACCCAGCTGGAAATTACCGTTTGGAAGTCGGCGTACATTTACCGCATCATCCAGGTCTTTTGCGTCTGCACCGTCAATAGTAATGATAATCTGATCGCGGAGATCGTCTCGGCCTGATGCAGGATCATAAACCGCATCTATCTTGCTGGCATCTGCTCCATAATCTGGTGTAAGCTTTTCTGCTTCTGCCAGAACTTCTGGAGGGAACTCGTCTATGATACCGTAATTGCGAAGAACTGCTGCAAGTTCGGCCTGACTTTCACCTGCTTTGCCGTAAATTTCTTCTACTCTGCCTCGAAGACCTATGCCGTTTTCCGGATATTTTGTTATAACAGCGCGGACTTTGTCCCCTGCTTTTGCACCATTCCAGTCGTCTATAGGAATGAAAATATCTTCTACACGCTTATCATCTGAAATTACAAAAGCATACTTACGCTGTGGAATAAATACACCGATAACTTCTGTAACACTACGCTCAAGAATTCTGTAGACACTTCCTACTCGATGTTC
>JAFYUX010000066.1 GCA_017549385.1 Bacillota bacterium | reverse complement strand
CATTATGAACGAACAATAATTACTAATAAATAATCTACGAATATGAAAAAACTTTTAACATTTGCCGCTCTCGGTTTAGTATGCGCTAGCGGTATGGCACAAGATTAACATCATTTGTAAAGTATATTTCGATAGCTCCGCTATCAGCGGTGCCGGCTCCGCTGGCAGTTCCCAGCACAGTCTCAGCCATAACCGCCGGCGCACCAGACACCAGCAGCACAACTGCAAGCATCAGCGCTACCACTCGATTTCGCCATTTTGTCTTTTTCATAGCAATACCTCCTTTTGATTTTCGATCTTTTACCTTTCAATTATACCACCGCCTCCGCGGAGCGGTGCAAATCAAAAAAGAAAAGACGGAGGTTCCCGAAAGGGACGACCTCCGTCTTTTAAATCACTCTTAACTTTTTTAGTATACACTAACTACGATATAAAAACCAGTCTATTTTATAAACTTAGTGAAACTGCAGATTGTGTCGCTCTTTTTAGCATTGTACATTGCCACGTCAGCAGCTGTGAAGAGTTTTTCGTATGTAGCACCATCTTCTGGGTAAACGGCGATACCGCCACTACAGCCTAAAACATCCCAGTCTTTGTTTTCTGTCTTTTCTGCCACCAGTTCTGCAAACTTTGTCAGTCTTGAAGAAAGGCGATCGTAGTCTGCAATATCCGGAAGGAATATAAGGAATTCGTCGCCGCCAAATCGGCCAACATAATCTTCTTTTCTGAAGTATCCTCTCATGCATTTTGCAAAATCAACCAGTGCTCTGTCACCAGCCTCATGACCAAAGGTGTCGTTTATATACTTAAACTTATCTAAGTCCACAAGTATCAGCGCGTGACACCCGTCTTTTCCTTCATCGAGTTTGTTCCGAATAATGTTTTCCATGCTTTCGCGAGTATGAAGTCCAGTAAGGAAGTCTCTTTCGGATTTTTCCAGAGCACTCTGAAGTTTTTCCTGATCTTTTGTTACATCGTAGATATATCCAAGAATATGTCTGTGATTTCCTGTTTCTGACTTGATTTCAATAGGGTGAATTCTCATCCAGTAGTACTTTGCATCACCAGGCTGTTTTGCTCTAAACTCAACGTCATCCAGATTTTCTCCGGTAATCATTGAATTTTCAAAATCTATATAGCGCTGACGATCTTCTGGATGGATCATTTCCATTATGATACTACTGTGAGTAAATTCTTCAAACCCAAATCGCTTACGGGCTTTTACACCTAGCTTGTAGCTTCTGCGCTTGATATCAAACTCAAAAGATTCCAGCTTTGAGAATTCTTCCAGCAGTCTGTACTTTGCGGCCTTCTGCTGAAGTCTTCTGTTGGTTGCACTGATTGTCTTATACATATCCCTATATATCAGTACAATAGAAACCATTACAGCAGCACAGAATAAGATTACCGCAAAGATAACCATTCTGTTTTCTCTCTTGATTGCAGAAAACTCTTTGATTACGGCAGACTCATTTTTAACGTATATGAGTGTCCAGTCTTCATGTGGAAGAGGCTTGTAAACAAGATATCCCTTACCGTAATTTTCGTAAGACTCGGCATCAAATATCATAGAGCCTGAACCACCCGCCTGGATGTTTTCCTCAAAAGTTTCTATTGAGTCACCTCTAAGTACATCCGCATGATTCTTAAGTCTAACCAGGATGTTATTATAGTCTTCTGTGCCCTGAGCCAGCTGACCACCAACCTGTATCTGCTTATCCTTGTTAGATCCTATATAAATATGACCTGTGCTGTCTACTACATATACAGAATGATCTGTTTCCTTGCCTTCTGTTACGATCAGTTCTAAAAAGTCCTCTAATGTAATAACACCCGAAACAACAGCTTCCACTTCACCATCTTTCATAACAGGAACATTGATAACCACAGTTGCCACTCCGGTGGAGTCAACTACATAAGGACCATGTATATGCCATGTTTTGCTTTCTTTTACTTTGTTATAGTACTCATCATCCGAAGGAACATTTACAACGCCACTACCGGCAGTGCCGGCATAGTAGGCTTGCATTGTAGCCCCATCCGTAATAGAAAGTCTGTAAAAGTCGCCAGCCTTAACAATATCATCCATCCACTCTCGTGTATGGTCGATATGGGTCATACCACCCTCTTCTTCCAGATGGTTTGCGATAGCTTTAAGTACGGAGTAATGCGAGTTTACTACCAGCTCTATGCTGTTAGCCTGACCCGTCATAGCTACGTTCATCTTTTCTATTACCGCATCTTCTACCATGTCAGAAGAATTGTTTGCCATAAATATCAGCATCACGGCAAATAGCAGGACCAGAATAAGTCCTGCTATTGCTATAACTCTTTGTAATTTCAGTTTGTTTCTGAGATTAACATTCATACGCCAATCCCCTTTCTTTTCAATAACGGCCTAAGGTCCGTTTTAATATATCAGGGGGCGAAACGCTAAAATTAGCGAATCTTAATGTGTACTTCTCTAAGCTGTAACTCTGTAACTTCGCTTGGTGAACCGAACATGAGGTCCTGAGCGTTTGAGTTCAGCGGGAATGCGATTACTTCTCTGATGTTTTCTTCGCCAGTGAGGAGCATTACGATACGGTCAACACCTGGTGCCATACCTGCATGAGGAGGCGCACCATACTGGAACGCATTGTAGAGAGCGCCAAACTTCTGCTTTACAACTTCTTCGTCGTAACCGGCGATTTCGAATGCCTTTACCATGATGTCCGGACGGTGGTTTCTAACCGCACCTGAAGAAAGCTCATAACCGTTACATACGATGTCGTACTGGTAAGCGTTGATTTCAAGCGGATCCATGTTTTCGAGAGCATCCATTTCGCCCTGAGGCATTGAGAATGGGTTATGTGTAAAGTCGATCTTGCCTGTTTCTTCGTTGATTTCGTACATTGGGAAGTCAACGATGTAGCAGAATTCGAACTTGTCTGTATCAATGAGGTTGAGACGCTTTGCAACTTCTGTACGGATCTGGCCCGCATACTTTGCAACAACATCCTTTTCGTCAGAGATAAAATAGAGTACATCGTCTGGCTGGAGGCCTGCAAGCTTAGCGATTTCAACCTTCTGGTCGTCATTCATAAACTTGTCGATAGGTCCCTTGTAAGTCATGTCTTCCTTAACAGAGATGTAGCCGAGACCCTTCATGCCGATGCTGAGAGCAAACTTTTCCATGTCACGGAACCATGACTTTGACTGCTTTGCAGCGCCAGGAACTCTGATTGCTCTAACGATCTTGCCTCTGAATGGTGCGAAGTCAACTGTTTCGAAGAATTCGCTGAGGTCGATGATCACGAGAGGGTTTCTTAAGTCAGGCTTGTCTGAGCCGTACTTGAGCATAGCTTCCTTGAACGGAATACGTACAAACGGTGGCTTTGATACAGGGAGATCAGAGAATGTAGTGAATGTGTCGTACATTACCTTTTCTGCTACTGCAAATACGTCTTCCTGAGTCGCGAATGCCATTTCGAAGTCAAGCTGGTAGAATTCGCCTGGTGATCTGTCGAGACGAGCGTCTTCGTCTCTGAAGCAAGGTGCGATCTGGAAGTAACGGTCAAAACCGGAAGTCATCAGAAGCTGCTTGAACTGCTGAGGAGCCTGTGGGAGAGCATAGAACATGCCCTTGTGCTTTCTTGATGGAACCAGATAGTCTCTAGCGCCTTCTGGAGAAGAAGCTGCGAGGATTGGAGTCTGGATTTCAAGGAAGCCCATATCTTCCATCTTGTGTCTCAGATATCTGATAATCTGAGAACGGAGAATCATATTGTCTCTAACCTTAGGGTTTCTGAGATCTAAGAATCTGTTCTTGAGACGAACATCTTCTCTTGTTTCCTTAGAACGTTCGATTTCGAACGGAAGGTTGCTGTGTGAAGGACCGAGAAGTCTTACTGTGTCAGCCTTTACTTCTACGAGACCTGTAGCGATGTTAGGGTTTACAGTTTCAGGATCTCTTTCGAGTACCTTACCATTTACCTGGATAACTGTTTCCTTACCCATACCTTCAATCTGTTCTTCTGTTACTACAACCTGAGTTACGCCGTAGTAGTCACGAAGGTCAACGAATACGATACCGCCGTGGTTTCTGATTGTGCTGATCCAGCCTGAGATACGAACATCCTGACCAACGTTTTCTGGACGGAGTTCGCTGCAGTTGTGTGTACGATACTGGTTTGGCTGGAATGCAACCTTTGATGTATCGTCGCCGTCAGCTCCGCTGACACCTTCACGTGTTCTTCTGAGAGCCTTTTCTGCTAAAGTGAGCTGTTCTGGACGAGCTTCGCGTGGCGCAGCCTCTGCAGGTTCTGCCTTCTTTTCAGCAGCAGCAGCCTTTGCAGCTTCCTTTTCAGCAACACGAGCTTCTTCTGCAGCCTTTGCAGCTTCAGCATCAAACTTAACGCCATCGAGCTTTTCCTTGAGGAGACCGTTTACAGTACGAGGTGAACCCTTGCCCTTGAGTCTTCTCATAGTCTGACCAACCATAAAGCCGAATGCCTTTTCCTTACCGTCCTTGTAGTCAACTACAGACTGTGGGAATTCTGCGATAACTTCATCGATAGTCTTAGCGATAAGTTCTGTATCTTCTACGATCATGAGGCCCTTTTCCTTTACATAAGCTTCAGGATCGATGTCGTTCTTGAATAACTCAGCAACCAGTTCCTTACCAACACTTCTGTTTACTTTTTCTTCTGAAACGAGAGTGATGATAGCAGCAAACTTTGCAGCGTCGATCTTCATGTCTGCAGGCTGTACGCCAGCTTCCTTGAGGAGACCGATAAGGTCTACAGCTACTGTGTTTGCAGTTTCTCTTGCCTTGCCGCAGATTGCGTAAGCAGCATCGAATAAGTCTGCGAGAGCCTTATCAGATGTGATTACCTTTGCAGTATCTGCTGCAATCTTGAGTTCGTTTACATAACGTTCACGCTTAGCCTGTGGGAGTTCTGGCATCTGAGCGCGCATTTCTTCTACCCATTCAGGTGTGATAGCTACTGGAACAAGGTCAGGATCCGGGAAGTATCTGTAGTCCTGAGCATTTTCCTTAGAACGCATTGCATATGTTTCACCCTTTTCGTCATCCCAGCGGCGAGTTTCCTGAACGATTCTTTCGCCTCTCTGGATTGCTTCGATCTGACGCTTGCTTTCGAATTCGATTGCACGCTTAATCGCCTTGAGGGAGTTGATGTTCTTCATTTCTGTTCTTGTACCGAACTCAGTAGAACCCTTAGGTCTTACTGAAAGGTTAACGTCGGCACGCATAGAACCTTCCTGCATCTTACAGTCAGAAACGTCCATGTATACGAGCATTTCTCTGATCTTTTCGAGGTATTCTACTACTTCGTCAGCGCTTCTGAAGTCTGGTTCAGATACGATTTCGATAAGTGGAACGCCACATCTGTTGTAGTCGATGAGAGTACCAGCTACGTCATGAACAAGCTTACCAGCATCTTCTTCCATGTGGATTTCGTGGAGTCTGATTCTCTTTCTGCCTGGCTTTACCGGTTCGAGACCTGAAGCTACCTTTACAGCACCGTTTACGCCGTCATTTTCATAAGCGCCAGCATCACGGATCATGCCGTATTCGTCAAGATCCTGTCCTGGAGCCGCGTTTTCGATTTCGATGTAACCGTTGAGGCATACAGGATGATAGAGCTGAGAAATCTGGTAGTCCTTTGGAAGGTCAGGATAGAAATAGTTCTTTCTATCGAAAATATTTGAATACTGGAGATCGCTGTGGAAAGCGAGACCAGCCTTGATTGCACGGTCTACTACACCCTTGTTGAGTACAGGGAGTGAACCTGGCATACCTGAACAAACAGGACATGTGTGTGAGTTTGGCTCACCGCCGAATTCTGTGGAGCATCCGCAGAAAATCTTAGTCTTTGTTGAAAGCTCGACGTGAACTTCCAGGCCCATTACTACTTCGTATTCCATTTAGTCTGCTCCTCCTTTCTATGCTTCATCAGCGAAAATCGCTGGTCTGCTCTTGTGATAATCTGTGATTGCCTGATATGCAGAAGCCATCTTTACCAGCTTGTCTTCGCGGAAAGAATCGCCGATAAACTGCATGCCGATAGGCATACCGTTTGATGCGAAACCGCAAGGAACTGATACTGCTGGAAGACCAGCAAGGTTGATGGAAACTGTGTAGATATCAGCCATGTACATTGCGATAGGGTCCTCGATCTGGCCGCCGATTTCGTAAGCAACTGTTGGGCTTACAGGGCTGAGGATCATATCATACTTTTCATATGCTTCGTCGAAAGCCTTCTTGATGAGACCTCTCACCTGAAGAGCCTTCTTGTAGTATGCATCAAAGTAACCAGAGCTCAGTACGAATGAACCGAGTCTGATACGTCTCTTTACTTCTGCACCAAAGCCTTCGCTTCTTGACTTGTAGTAAGTTTCTACCAGGTCGCTAGCGTTCTTTGTTCTGTGGCCGTACTTGATACCATCGTATCTTGAGAGGTTTGAACTTGCTTCTGCGCATGCAACAATGTAGTAAGCAGGAACCGCATAGTCAACGATTGGCATTTCGAATTCTTCTACGATAGCGCCAGCTGCTTCGAGAGCCTTCGCTGCTTCCTTAATAGAAGCTGCGATTTCAGTGTCGAGACCTTCGCCAAAGTAGTTTGCAGGGATACCGATCTTCATGCCTGCGATCTTGCTGCACTTGCCGTCAGCATCAAAGTCAGATGCTTCTACAATGCTGTCAGTAAAGTCAAATGCTTCTTCGATTATAGATGTGCTGTCCTTAGAGTCGTGACCAGAAATAAGAGCTAAGATAGCTGCAGCATCCTTTACGTCGTGAGCAACAGGACCGATCTGGTCAAGTGAAGACGCATAAGCGAGAAGACCGTAACGAGATACAGCACCGTAAGTTGGCTTGATGCCAGTGAGGCCTGTAAATGCAGCAGGCTGTCTGATAGAACCACCTGTGTCAGAGCCAAGTGAATATGGAGCCATACCAGCTGCTACTGCTGCCGCAGAACCGCCGGAAGAACCGCCAGGTACGCGCTTAACGTCCCAAGGGTTACCTGTAGCACCATAGAATGATGTTTCTGTTGAACCGCCCATGGCAAATTCGTCCATGTTTACCTTACCGATAATGATAGCACCTGCAGCGTTGAGCTTTTCGATAACTGTTGCATCGTATGGTGGCTTGAAATTGCTGAGAATCTTTGATGCAGCACTAGTGAGGACATCCTTTGTGCACATGTTGTCCTTGATAGCAACTGGAACACCTGCTAAAGGTGAATCAGCATATTCGCCTGCATCGATCTTAGCCTGTACTTCGTCAGCACGAGCGAGAGCCTCGTCGCGCATAACTGTGATATATGCATTGATAGCACCGTCCTTTTTCTCGATAGCATCAAGATAAGCTTCTACAGCCTGTCTGCAGGAAACTTCTCCTGCCTTGATCTTTGCACCGAGTTCAAGGGCCGTGAGTTCGCGAATTTTCATTTTCTATACTCTCCTTGATTATTCTACAGTCTTGAATACCTTGTAATATGAGCCCTTGCTTTCAGGCGCATTAGCGAGAAGATTTTCTCTGTCGTCACCGTTTGTAACAACATCTTCTCTAAAGCAATTTACTGCTTCAAATGGATGAGACATCTCAGGCATGCCCTTTGTGTCAAGTTCGTTGAGCTTGTCGATGTAGCTCAGTACATCTGACAGATCGCCCTTTGCCTTTTCTTTCTCCTCGTCACTGAGGTAAAGGCGGGAAAGATCACTGATGTAACCGATAAGTTCGTCTGTAATGTTCATGCTTTCCTCCTGAAAAAAATAAATCCCTGCAGCACAAAATAACTGCAGGGACGATAATATACCGTGGTACCACCCGTTTTTATCCGCTATCTATATAAATGTAAATACTCGTAACGACTGTAGCCTCCGACGGCTCAACTGGCCGCAGCACCTCGCTTCGCAGCGGGCTGCGGTTGTATGTGCACTGCGCGCCAAATCAAAGATTTGGGCAGAGCATCACGCCGACACGAATACCCATAGATATCCGGACCTCTAAAATGCTGTAACGGGCATAACTCGCGCACCCCTACTGACAGCCTCTGCCTGCGGCAGACTAGATGACGTAGTCATCGTAAAGCTATGTTCGAAATGCGAGCTCCCGGGTGTTCTTTCGTCAGCTGACACAAACGGCACTTTCAGTCACGATGCCGCTCCCTGCTTTGCTCATATCTGAGTACTTTTCCCGATCTTTGCTTTTGGTTTATGTTTAGTTTTATAAATGTCATACTTAAAATCTGCGGTAAAAACTACCTGCAGGCGCAATGAGGCCTTGTTGCCCTACTGCAACCTTAAAAATATCATAAGTATGACTCTATTTCAAGGAAATATATTGATAATTAGCGGTTTTTTGCTTATTTTCTCTTCTTTCCGAAGGAAAACTGCGAAGGTTTGCTTTCAATATACTCTCCCTTGTCGTCAAATGTCTTGTTGAGTATATATTCTGTGGTTACGTAAGGCATCATCAGTATGAGAACCTGGAAAAACAGCATCCACTTGAGGAGAATCCATCCGCTGATATCTGTCTTCCATATAAAGACTGCTAAAAATACTGCGCAGATCATACCTACGTTAAGACCTACTGCTACCAGCATACGACCAAACATTGCATTTGCAAGATCCCATGCCTGCTGGCTTCTTTTAGCGGCACGACTTGTAAAGACAAGGCCTTTTTTTACATTATTTTTCTTGTTCTTTAATACTTTCACACCTGCTGCTGCCATCAAGGCAGGAATCACCAGGATGATTACAATCTGAAGTATAACTGTCATTTTTTTCTCCCGTAAAATCCCAGTCGTCCCACTGTTCTTGTGACTCCCACTTTATCCAGCCGTCGCTGGAGGTGTCGTAGTCATAACTGGCCATTTTGTTTTGCATGTATCTGTAGAGGATTATGCCCATTGGGATGGAAATCACTGCTGTGATAACCAGAGCAATCAATCCCATTTTTAATACTATATCCATATCTTTTACCAGAATCATATGGCTGCACCGGTAAAAGTGCAGCCATTTTATATCTCAGATTATTTTGTGCTGAAGAGAAGATCGCCGTAGCTTGGGAACGGCCAGTATTCTTCTGCTGTAAGTGTTTCCAGCTTGTCGGCAACTGCACGGAGTTCTTCCATCTTTGGAAGTACGTCCTTAAGGAAGATAGGTGCCTGTTCTGTGAGAGTAAAGCTTTCTGTTGAATCTACTGCGCTTTCCAGGGCGTTGATCTTGTCGAGAAGATCCGCCTGGAGATCGGAGATCTCAGAAAGAAGCTGGATTTCAGCTCTAGGGTTTACGCCAAGTTCCTTCTTTGCAATAGCTGTATTTGCAAGGTCATTGCTGTATGCGCTTACTGCAGGAAGGATATTTTTTCTAGTCATATCGATCATTGTGAGTGCTTCGATATTTCTGAGCTTTGCGTACTCTTCAAGCTTGATTTCGTATCTTGCTCTTGATTCGATTTCTGAGAAGATACCGTGACGCTTAAACAGTTCGATATTTTTTTCGTCGATGAGAGCAGGTGCAGCATCAACAGTGTTTCTCATGTTGTGGAGACCTCTTGCTTCTGCTTCCTTTTCCCATTCTTCTGTGTAGTTGTCGCCATTGAAAACGATGCGCTGATGCTTTGTAAATACTTCCTTAATGAGAGCATCTACTGCTGCATCCATGTCTTCTGAACCTTCAAGTCTGTCGGCAAACTGACGGAATGATTCTGCAACGATTGTGTTGAGTACGAAGCATGCGTCACCGATAGACTGCTGTGAGCCTGGCATTCTGAATTCGAACTTGTTACCTGTGAAGGCAAATGGAGAAGTTCTGTTTCTATCTGTAGTATCTTTTACTACGCCTGGAAGTGCCATAGCCCCCAGCTCCAGCATCTTTTTCTTGAGCTTTGTAAGTTCCTGACCTGTAACGATAGACTCGATAACGTGATCAAGTTCGTCGCCCAGGAACATAGATATGATAGCAGGTGGAGCTTCGTGAGCGCCGAGACGGTGGTCGTTACCTGCTGTTGCAACTGAAACTCTGAGGAGGTCCTGATAATCATCTACTGCCTGCATTACTGCTGCCAGGATGATGAGGAACACCTTGTTGTTTTCAGGGTTTTTACCTGGTTTGAGGAGATTTTCGCCCTTGTCAGTTGAGATAGACCAGTTTGTGTGCTTACCTGAACCGTTTACACCAACGAATGGCTTTTCGTGGAGGAGGCAGATGAGGTCATGTCTCTTTGCAACCTTTGCGAGAATTTCCATAGTGAGCTGGTTATGATCCAGCGCAAGACTCGTTTCTGTAAAGATAGGAGCCATTTCGTGCTGTGAAGGAGCCGCTTCGTTGTGCTGAGTCTTTGAAAGGATACCTACCTTCCAGAGTTCTTCGTTGAGCTCTTCCATAAAGAGTTTGATACGAGGCTGGATTGCACCGAAATAGTGGTCGTCCATTTCCTGTCTCTTTGGAGGCTTTGCACCTAAAAGCGTTCTGCCGCAGTAAACAAGGTCAGGTCTCGCTTCGCATGCAGTCTTGTCTATAAGGAAGTATTCCTGTTCTGCACCTACGTTTGTAGTAATCTTTTTAACATCATCTCTGCCCATGAGCTTCATGATTCTCATAGCCTGATTGCCGATGGCTTCCATGGAACGGAGTAGAGGAGTCTTTTCGTCGAGAGCTTCACCGCCGTAAGCACAGAATGCTGTAGGGATACAGAGTGTCTTATCCTTGATAAATGCGTATGATGTCGGGTCCCAGTTTGTGTAACCGCGGGCTTCGAATGTAGCACGCATACCACCTGATGGGAAACTTGAACCGTCAGATTCGCCCTTGATAAGTTCTTTGCCTGAGAACTCCATGATGACAGTACCGTCACCTACTGGAGCAATAAAGGAATCATGCTTTTCAGCTGTGATACCTGTCAGCGGCTGGAACCAGTGAGCATAATGAGTAGCACCCTTTTCCAGGGCCCAGTTTTTCATTTCTGCTGCTACTACATTGGCAATATCCACATTAAGTTCGCTTCCGCTGTAAACGGATTCTCTAAGGGCCTGATATGTAGCCTTTGGGAGGCGCTCCCTCATGACAGCGTCATTAAATACAAGGCTGCCGAAAATTTCACTTGGTTTTGCCATAACTTATCCTTTCAATTTTGCTTCGCACAGCGGCAGCAGTCTTTCGTACTCCGCTCTGCAGTCAAGCTTTACATCCATAAATTTCTCGAAAGCCAGCAGTCCCTGATAAATCAGCATCGCCATGCCGTTCATTGTGGCCAGCCCTCTTTCGCGCCCATATGCCAGAAACTTTGTTTCCCACGGATTATATATCAGATCGCATAAGAGCGCCTGACTGCTGTCCAGAAAACTGAGGTCCGCAAAATCGCTACCTACACCGTGCATCCCAAGAGACGTACAGTTTACGATAACATCCGCACCCTCTGCGATTTTGCGCATGTTTTCCGGTGTCTGCTCCATAGCAGACGCGTAGGAGAGGCCGTCGCATATAGCAGCCGCCTTTTCAAAAGTTCTGTTGAGTACAGTAACACTGCCTGCACCTACCTGACCGCAACCCTTTACCAGAGCTCCGGCCACACCTCCAGCGCCTATAATCATTATCTTGGCACCGGAAAGTTTTACGCCTCTGTCCTCAAAAGCCATCAGAAGTCCTCGCACATCTGTGTTGTAACCGATGAGCTTGCCCTCCTCGGTAATCTTTACAGTGTTTATGGAGGCGTATTCTTTTGCTTCTGGATCTATCTCATCCACCAGATCCAGAAGGACCTGTTTGTGAGGCATAGTAGCATTGAAACCACTGAAGCCTAATGTCTTTGCGGCTTTGCAGAAATCTTCAACTTCCCCCTCTTTTACATGGAAAGGAAAATATACTGCATCAAATCCATTTGCTTCTATGACAGTATTGTGCATAAATGGCGACATGGAGTGTCCGATAGGATCTCCTATTACCGCCATCTTTTTAGTGTTTACTGAGATCTTCATGATTTTCACCAATATTAGAGTATGCCCACTCCTTGTAAAAGAAGCGGGCATATTTAATTTCTGTGATTTTACGAGTCCGCGGAGCGGTCCCGTTTATATCTTTTTTATACTTCGATAGTACCTTCGTATACTGTCTTTGCGTTGCCAGTGAGTGTAACTCTATTGCCAGAGTATCTGATCTTGAGTTCGCCACCGATTACGCTAACTGTAATATCTGTATCCTTCTGGCAGTATCCGTTTTCTACAGCGGCTACTACTGCTGCACATGCGCCTGTACCGCAAGCCCATGTTTCGCCATTGCCTCTTTCCCATACTCTCATCTTGAGCTTTGTAGGGCTAATAACCTTTACAAACTCAGTGTTTGTTCTTTCTGGGAAGAGTTCGTTGTGTTCGAACTTAGGACCGATAGTTTCAACGTCAACATTGTCAACGTTCTTTACGAATACTACGCAGTGTGGGTTACCGATATTTACACATGTGATGTTGTAATCTCTGCCTGCTACTGTTACAGGTTCGTTTACTACCTTTTCAGCTGCGATATTTACTGGAATGTCAGCTGGAGCTGTCTTTACTTCGCCCATTTCTACTGTAGCAGCTGTTACTTCGCCGTACTGCTTGATGAGTGTAACTTCTCTGATTACGCCAGCTGTTTCTACTGTGATTACATCCTTTTCTACAATGCCCTTGTCGTGGATGTACTTAGCGATGCATCTGAGTGCGTTGCCTGATACGCCACCGTTTGAGCCGTCCTGGTTGTAGATTTCCATTGCTACATCAGCCTTGTCAGATGGGAGGATGAGGCAAATGCCTTCGCCGCCGATACCAACGTGTCTGTCTGAGAGCATTACTGCAAGACCTTCTGGGTTGTTGATCTTCTGGTCTAAGCAGTTGAAGTAGATGTAGTCATTCTTTGTGCCGCTCATCTTTACAAAGTCGAGCTTCTGAGGAGTGTCTCTCATTTCGTTGATGTCAACGAGTTCTGTGCATTCCTTAGTGTACTTTGAACGTAAACTGTTTACGAGAGCGTTTGCTGTATCGATAGAAGTGAGACATGGGATAGATCTTTCTACTGCCTTTCTTCTGATCTTTACAGAATCCTTTGTAGGGATTCTGCCCTTTTCAGATGTAGAAATTACGTAATCTACCTTGCCACTTTCCATAACTGTCATACAGTTGTTGTCTGATTCGTGGATCTTGTCTACGTGGCGAACTGTCATGCCTTCGCCTTCTAAGATACGAGCTGTACCTTCTGTAGCGTAGAGTTCAAATCCCATTTCGTAGAAGCTCTTTGCAACGTCAGCGATTTCTGCCTTATCTCTGTCTCTAACTGTGATAAGTACGCCACCGTGCTTCTTCATTTCGTAGCCTGCACCAACGAGACCCTTGTAGAGTGCTTCTTCTAATGTGCCTGCGATACCGAGTACTTCACCAGTTGACTTCATTTCTGGTCCTAACTGAGTATCTACGTTGAGGAGCTTTTCGAATGAGAATACAGGAACCTTTACAGCATAGTATGCTGAGTTCTTGTAGAGACCTGTGCCATAACCCATGTCAGCAAGCTTCTCGCCAAGCATAGTTCTTGTTGCAAGGTCTACCATTGGCACGCCTGTAACCTTTGAGATGTATGGGATAGTTCTTGAAGATCTTGGGTTTACTTCAATTACGTAAAGATCGTTATCGTAGATGAGATACTGGATATTTACGAGACCGAGAGTCTTCATTTCAACAGCCATCGCCTTTGACTGATCGATGATACGAGCGATGATGTCGTCTGTGATATTGAATGCTGGGTAAACAGCAATTGAGTCACCTGAGTGGATACCCGCTCTTTCGATATGTTCCATGATACCTGGGATGAGGATTTCTTCGCCATCACAGATTGCGTCGATTTCGATTTCTGTGCCCATGAGATACTTATCGATGAGGATTGGGTTTTCGATTTCCTGACGGAGGATGATTTCCATGTACTCAATAATATCCTTGTCATCCCACGCGATGATCATGTTCTGACCGCCGAGTACGTAAGATGGACGCATGAGTACTGGATAACCGATTTCGTTTGCAGCGCTTAATGCTTCTTCTGTAGTCATTACAGTTACGCCGGCAGCTCTGTATACGCCAAGCTTTTCGAGAAGAGCATCAAAACGTTCTCTGTCTTCTGCCATGTCGATGCTGTCTGCCTGAGTACCGAGGATCTTGATACCCTGTTCGTCTAAGAACTTTGTGAGCTTGATAGCTGTCTGACCACCGAATGCAACTACTACTGCTTCTGGCTTTTCAGTTTCGATGATGTTCATAACATCTTCGTTTGTGAGAGGTTCGAAGTAGAGTCTGTCTGCAGTATCGAAGTCTGTTGATACTGTTTCTGGGTTGTTATTTACGATAACAACTTCGAAGCCAGCCTTCTTGAGTGACCATACGCACTGTACTGATGCGTAGTCGAACTCGATACCCTGACCGATACGGATAGGGCCTGAACCAAATACGATAACTGTACCTTTTTCGTTTCTTTCCTTGTTTTCGAGGAAGAGTGCAGCTTCGTTTTCTTCGTCGTATGTAGAGTAGAAGTATGGAGTCTGAGCATCGAACTCAGCAGCGCATGTATCTACCATCTTGAATACAGCGTGTCTCTTGTTTGCAATCTTCTGGCCAGAGAGCTTTTCGATTACAGAGTCGAGATAACCCATCTTCTTTGCTGCGAGATATAACTCATCTGTAAGAGTTTCAGAAGCGAGACGTTCTTCCATCTTGATGAGGTTGTTGATGCAGCAGAGGAACCATTCGTCGATCATTGTGATCTCATGGATTTCGTCAATTGTTGCGCACTTTCTCTTTAATGCCTGGTAGAGAACGAATAATCTTTCGTCGTCACAGTTGTGGAGACGAGCCTTGATTTCGTCATCAGAAAGTTCTGCAAGAACTTCGTCATCGAGAGTGTTGTGCTTGATTTCAGCACCTCTTACTGCCTTCATGAGAGCTTCTTCGAATGTCTGGCCGATAGCCATTACTTCGCCTGTAGCCTTCATCTGAGTACCGAGGTCTCTCTTTGCATAAACGAACTTATCGAAAGGCCACTTAGGGAACTTAACTACTGTGTAGTCGATAGCTGGTTCGAAGCATGCGTAAGTAGTGCCTGTTACTGCGTTCTTGATTTCGTCGAGAGTAAAACCGATAGCGATCTTTGCTGCTACCTTAGCGATAGGATAACCAGTCGCCTTTGAAGCAAGAGCAGAAGATCTTGATACTCTTGGGTTTACTTCGATTACTGCATATTCGAAGCTTTCTGGGTGGAGAGCAAACTGACAGTTACAGCCGCCTTCTACCTTGAGTTCTTCTACCATATCTAAAGCTGCCTTGCGGAGCATCTGATATTCTGTGTTTGAAAGTGTTACTGCAGGAGCGATTACAATAGAGTCACCAGTGTGAACACCTACAGTGTCCATGTTTTCCATAGAACATACTGTGATGCAGTTACCCTTGCTGTCTCTGATAACTTCGAATTCGATTTCCTTCCAGCCTGCAATACACTTTTCTACCAGTACCTGTGTGATAGGTGAAAGTCTGAGACCGTTTTCTGTGATATCACGGAGTTCTGCTTCGTCCTTTACGATACCGCCACCTGTACCACCAAGTGTGAAGGCTGGACGGATGATAACTGGATAGCCGATCTGTTCTGCGAATTCTGCAGCAGCATCAACGTCACTTACCACCTTAGATGGGATACAAGGCTGACCGATCTTTTCCATAGCATCCTTAAAGAGCTGTCTGTCTTCGGCCTTGTCGATAGTTTCAGGATTTGCACCTAAAAGCATTACGCCGTGTTCTTCAAGGAAGCCTTCCTTTGCGAGCTGCATAGATAATGTGAGACCAGTCTGACCACCAAGTGTAGAGAGGAGACCGTCTGGCTTTTCCTTGATGATGATACGCTTAATCACTTCAAGTGAGAGAGGTTCGATGTAGATGCTGTCCGCCATCTGATTATCAGTCATGATAGTGGCAGGGTTTGAGTTGATGAGTACTACTTCAAGGCCTTCTTCCTTGAGAGCACGACATGCCTGTGTACCGGCATAGTCAAATTCTGCAGCCTGACCGATAACGATTGGGCCAGAACCGATAACCATTACTTTCTTGAGTTTCTTATTTAATGGCATTTACTCCAACCTCCTTCATTGTTGCGATGAAATCATCGAATACTGTCTGTAAACCGATATGTCCTGTCTGTGTTTCAGGAGTAAACTGAACTGATGCTGCTGGGTAGTCAGTATACTTGATACCTTCGCATGTACCGTCGTTCACGTTTACGTATGTAAGTTCAGCACACTCAGGGAGGCTGTCAACGAGTACGTGATAGCAGTGGTTCTGAGTTGTGATGATAACTCTGTCGTTTAACTTGTCCTTTGCAGGCTGGCCGCCACGGTGACCGTACTTGAGCTTTTCAGTCTGTGCGCCTGCTGTGATAGCCATAATTTCGTGACCGAGGCCGATACCGAATACTGGAACGCCGCTTTCACGGAGCTTCTTTACTTCGGCAATAACTTCTGCATTTTCAGCAGGGTTGCCTGGGCCGTTTGTGATGAGCACGCCATCTGGCTTTTCTGCAAGAATTGCTTCTGCAGTTGTGTTGTATGGAACAACCTTTACATCACAACCTCTCTTCTGGAGCTGGATGTCGTTGTCCTTCTTTGAACCGAGGTTGAGAACTGTAACGCTGCAAATTGCTTCGCCTTCTGCCTTGATTTCTGATGTTTCGCCTGTTGCTACTGCTGCAATCGCATCCGCGATTTCGTAGCCCTTCATTTCTGCGATAAGAGCAGATGTGTCTTCTGGGAGTTCTGAAAGAATCATACCCTTCATGAGACCGTTGTTACGGATGATCTTTGTGAGGGATCTAGTGTCGATGCCATAAAGACCAGGTACGTTCATTTCTTTCAAAAAAGTGTCAAGATCTCCCTGCGCTCTGAAATTGGAAGGTTCCTGACACCAGTCTCTAACTATATATCCTTTAACGAAAGATTTATCGCTTTCGAGATTTTCACGTACGATGCCGTAATTGCCGATAAGCGGGAATGTATGCACTATAATCTGACCGTAATTGCTTGCGTCCGTAAGTGTTTCCAGGTATCCAGTCATAGCAGTTGTGAACGCAACTTCACCAATGACATTACCTTCAGCACCAAATGCTTTGCCCTTGAATACAGTGCCGTCTTCAAGAAGCAGGTATCTTGTCTTGTCCATAATTTCCTCCGTCATAAATATATATCCTTGATAAAACAGTATTTTCCCGCCTTTGCGGAGTGCTGTTAGGTTGTTGAAAAACGAGCATTATCAGCTTTTGGGCATACTCCACCTACTGACATTTGCTTATTCGATTTATTATACATTAACAGGTATTTTTTTGAAATAGGATAGCAGGCAGAATACAACAAAAATACTGTATTTTTGATACATTTTTAACACTTTACACTGCTGTTTTTTAACAGTATCAATCTATGATTCTAAATATAGTTGTGACCAGATCAGAGGCCCAATATAAAGTGGGTTCTATAATTGTATGTAATATTTGCCATCGCGGAGCGATGCTGTTGACAATTTATGTGTTGTTGTGGACAACTATTGTGCATATTTATAATTTTTGTGGAAAAGTGGATTATATTTGTGGATAAGTAAGTTATTCGTAGATTTTTCTGTGGATAACTTCCACTTCAGCTGTGGAAAAGTCCCAGTTCAACTGTGGAAAACTTTGTGGAAAGATGTGGACAACTTTTAAAAAATCTGTGGAAAAGTGGATAAGGTTTGTGGAAAACTTTATCTTATTCTGTGGAAAAGTGGATAAATATTGTGGAAAAACGACCCTCTGAGATAGTATAATCAGAGTGTAAATATCCGCATTTTTCAAGGATTGTGACGTTTTTGACACTGCCTGTCGGGTATACATATATAAAATGCGAGCATACGGCGTGGATAACTTTCCACCCGATTGAAAGGAGATATATATATGGGTTTATCATCTATTACTGCAAGAAATTACGAAGAAATGGTTATCTTATCTTACAAGCCGGTAATCATCCACCTCTATGCAAACTGGTGCAGCGCTCCATGTGCAATGGTTGAAAACATGCTGGTAGAAGTAGAAAAAGAATACGGCGAATACATTAACATCACAAAGATGAGTCTCGATACTCAGCCTGAGCTTACAGAACTCTTTGAAGTAGACAAGATTCCTCTCACAATCATGATGACTGGTGGCGTTATCACTAAAAAGGTTTACGGCATGCCATCCAAGGAAGAGTTTATCGAAGAAATGGAACTCCCTACTATCAAGGACTTCCGTGACAGAGGTATCACTTATCACCCAAAGAGAAACTACATTCCGGGCTACATCAAGAACGAATACTATTAACAGAGGCGGCATTTCAACATGAGTGAACTCACACTTACATCCTGTATAAGCGAGATTATTGCGGACTCACCTGCCCGCATCATCATCAGCAACAAACGCAAAAAAGACCAGGAGTTCGAAAAGATCGTCATCACTCCTGTGACTATTAAAAACGAACCTCGCTATCAGGCCGAAAAATTCACAAAGACTCAGGCGTTCCATGACAATCTCCTCCCTGACGAAGTCTCCGACTACATACTTGCAAGACTTTCTGAGGATTTCAGACAGGCAGATATCAATGGTTCCACAACTAATTTCAATATCAAGCT
>JAFYUX010000065.1 GCA_017549385.1 Bacillota bacterium | reverse complement strand
TCTCTGTGTACCCTTAAACTTTTTAAGAGTGTCGCAGATAACTTCCGGCTGTACACCGAGAATGTGAGTTGTTGCAAAAGCAGCAAGAGAGTTTGCGATGTTGTGTTCGCCTGGAACGCTGAGCTGAACTCTGCAGAGGCATTCGCTCTTATTAAACACATCATATGATGGGTAACCGTTGCTGTCGAACTCGATATTTTTAGCGCAGTATGTGCTGTTGTCTGTAAAACCAAATGTAATGATGTTTGTGTTGAGATCCTTAATAACTCTCGCAACAAACGGATTTGATTCGTAGGCAACGATGTAGCCGTCTTCTGGAACAAGCTTTGAGAAGCTGTCGAAAGAACTTACGATATGGTCGATATCCTTGAAGTAGTCCAGATGATCAGAATCTATATTGAGAATGATTTCGATCTTTGGACGGAGGCTCAGGAAGCTGTCCATATATTCGCAGGCTTCTGTAACGAAGTATTCGCTGTTACCGATCTTTGCGTTACCGTTAAACTCTGGAAGGTTGCCACCTACGAGAATAGTAGGGTCAGTGCCACCATTTTCAAGGATAAGAGATACCATAGAAGTAGTAGTAGTCTTACCGTGTGTACCTGAAACAGCGATGCTTGTTGGGTACTGATTCATGAGTGCACCTAATGCTTCGGCACGAGTTGCAAGCATGATACCATTTTCCTTTGCAGCTATGATTTCTGGATTTTCTGGTGAAACTGCAGCTGAGTAAACAACAAGGTCTGCACCCTGAATATTTTCAGCAGCGTGACCCTGATATACCTTGATGCCCTTTGAGCAGAGGTGATTAGTCACATCTGAGAGTTTCATGTCTGAACCTGAAACTGTATAGCCTTTGTTTGCGAAAATTTCTGCTACCGCACTGAGACCGATACCGCCGATACCGATACAGTGGATATGTGTATATTTTGTCATATCTAACATGGTTAATTCTCCTTTAGTTAAACTCCACCCTACATTATACTTCATTATCAGAAATTTGAAACTGTTATACCGAAAAAATTTAATCTTTTCATTAAAAAAACCGTCGGTTTTTAGCCGACGGTTTTAAATATTTTAATTTAATCTCGTGTGTTGTTTTTCCGGTACTTGTGTAACCGGAGGTTTCGAAACTAGTTACCGCATTCGATACTGATTTCGTTGAAGATACCCAGGATATCATCGATTGTTGTTTCGGCTTTTTCCTGACCTTCTTTGTCCAGGATGATATTACCCTGGTGCATCATGAGGATACGATCGCCGTATTCTACTGCGTAGCGGAGATTGTGTGTAACCATGATAGTAGTGATCTTTTTCTCTCTAACAATCTTGTCTGTGAGTTCCATGATGATTTCAGCTGTCTTTGGGTCCAGAGCGGCTGTGTGTTCGTCAAGGATAAGGAAGTCGATAGGTGTCATTGTTGCCATGATGAGGGCAAGGGCCTGACGCTGACCCCCTGAGAGTGAACCTACTGGGATGTGCATCTTGTCTTCGAGACCGAGGTTGAGACCTTTGAGGAGTTCACGGTAGTGATCTATACGAGATTTGTTTACGCAGCGGCGGAGATTGTATGGTTTGCCTTTGTTTTCTGCGATTGAAAGGTTTTCTATTATATTCATGCTAGGACATGTGCCCTTTGCTGGATCCTGATATACACGACCCATCCTTTTGTGACGCATGAAGTCTTTCATCTTTGTGATGTTTTTTTCGTTGATAACTACGGAGCCTGAGTCGATGTCGATGCTGCCGCAGATAACGTTGAGCATGGAAGTTTTGCCGGAGCCGTTACTTCCTATTACTGATACGAACTGGCCTTCCGGGATAGTGAGGTTGAAATCGTCGTAAAGCTGCTGTTCGTTTACAGTGCCTGGGTTGAAAATCTTACGGATATTTTTAAGTTCCAGCATGCTTTACACCTCCTTGTCCTGAATGTTGTGAGCTTCTTTTGTCATTTTGCTTGGCGGAGTACCAGGGTGCTTGCCTACAGCTGTAGGCTGCTTTACCTTTGTCTTTCTGTCCATGCTGATGATGAGGATGATCAGGAAGAGTACTGCTGTGATGAGCTTAAGGTAAGCTGATGGGAGACCAAGCCATAATGCCAGAGCAACGCAAGCCTTGTAGAGGATAGAACCGATAACTACGCTTGATGTAACTCTGAGGAAAGTAACCTTTTTAAAGAGACTTGTGCCGATGATTACACTGGCAAGACCGATAACTACAGTACCTGTACCCATAGATGCGTCATATACGCACTGCTGCTGAGCGTAGATACAACCGCTCACTGTAACGAGAGAGTTTGAGATGGCAAGACCGATAATCTTTACCTTGCCCACGTCGAGACCAGTAGAAGTTACGATAGTTTCGTTGTCGCCAACTGCTCTGAGCATAAAGCCTGACTTTGTGCTCATGTACCAGTCGAGTAAGAACTTTGCAATCATAGTTGCAATGAAAATGATGATTACAGTTTTAAATTTTGCAAGTGGGCCCTGGAAGATGCTGTTTACCAGGTCGTTATTGAAAATAGTTGCTTTTCCGTAGATAGGGAGGTTTGCTCTACCGGCTACTACGAGATGCACTGTATAGAGTGCTGTCATCATGATGATGCCGGAAAGCAGGTCTCTGATCTTGAACTTTACGTGGATAACACCGGTGAGAACCCCTACCAGCGCGCCGACGAGGCATGCTACCAGGATAGAAAGTACCGGATTGATATCCTTTGAAATCATAACTGCACCGATGGCCGCCCCGAGAGGGAAAGAACCGTCTACTGTAAGATCCGCAAAGTCGAGGATCTTGTAGGTGATGTATACGCCAAGACCCATGATGGCATAAATCATCCCCTGTTCTAAAACACTGAGAATTAATGTCACGAGATTACCTCCTTATATATAAGGAAAAAATTAAGATATAACGTATTGATAAAAACATAGAAGAAGGGCCATAAGACCCTTCACTCTGTATGAAAATTCGGTTTTTCATGTCCGCTCCGCGGACACGAATATTAAGCTTCGATAGTTGTAAATGTTTCAACAGCGTCTGCGATGTAAGTTGCATCGAGAGTCATGTTGATCTTTTCTGCTGCTGCAGTGTTTACATAGAGTTCTGCTGCTTCAGCTGTGATGAAAGGAGTGTCCGCTGCAGTAGCTTCGCCCTTGAGGATCTTTGCTGCCATGATACCAGTTGCCTTACCGAGTTCGAAGTAGTCGATACCCATAGAAGCAACACAACCAACCTTCACCTGTTCGATTTCACTGCCGAATACTGGGATACCAGCTTCTGTAGCCTTAGCGATTACAGTCTGGAGAGCCTGAACTACTGTGTTGTCTGTGAGGTTGCAGAGGCAGTCTACCTTGTTTACGAGGTCAGCTGCTGCCATGTCAACGTCTGCAATTGTATTGATACCAGTGTCAACGATTTCAAAACCGTACTGACCTGCGAGTTCCTTGTAAGTTGCGATTGTGCTGATAGAGTTTGTTTCGCTTGTAGTGTAGAGGATACCGATCTTCTTTGCTTCTGGCATCATTGATCTGATCATTTCGAGCTGTGCTTTAACAGGGAGAATATCAGAAGAACCTGTGATGTTGCCTGTGCCTGTGCCGTCTTCTTTTGCGAGACCAGCTGCAACTGGATCAGATACTGCAGTGTAAACTACAGGGATGTTTGAACTTGATGCTGCGTTGAAAGCACTCTGTGCAGAGATAGTTGCGATAGAGCAGATGAGGTCAACCTTCTTTGATACGAAACCTTCTGCGATGATGCTTGCTGTACCTGTGTCAGCCTGAGCATTGTCGTACTGGATTGTGAGATTTTCGCCTTCAACGATACCTTCTTCAGCAAGACCTGCAATGAAACCTTCACGGCAGTTGTCTAAAGAACCGTGTTCTGCGAACTGTGATATACCTACTGTGTAGCCATCGCCGCTTGTTGTAGTGCTGCTTCCGCCGCCACAACCTGTGAATGCTGTCATTACTAATACTAATGTAAGGATTGCTGCTAATAATCTTTTCTTTGTCATTTTGTGTTCCTCCTGAACAGATACTGTTCTAAATAATTTAGAAAAATTTTAGTTTTATATCTGCGAAGCGAATCTAGGGGCAAAAACTAAAAAAACCTATCATCCAACAGGGACGATAGATTCGCGGTGCCACCCTTCTTCGAGAAAATCTCTTTTCTCATCTCAGCAGATACGATCTCTGTGTATCTTTAGCCAGATACAAGAAATGATATCTTCTCCCTGTAACGCGAGAGACGCGGCATCAGATACTCGGTATAAACCTTTCCCCTCAGCTCCTGACAAATCCATTCACTGAAATCGTATGTGCCGGCCTCGCACCATCTGCCGACTCGCTGTGACACCGTAATATCAGCTACTACTTTTGCTCAAAGGATTTCTTTTATTTGATTGAAATGATTATAGCACGGTCAAAAAAATAGTGTCAAGCAAGAGTT
>JAFYUX010000064.1 GCA_017549385.1 Bacillota bacterium | reverse complement strand
GACCCGTTAACAATCAGTGTTTTCTTTCTCATTTTTTACTCCTCCGGCACACATACCAGCAGATTTTTCCCGCTGGTTTCAAAACTCTTAAGTGAAATTTTTATGCCATACAATTCTGACAGCATTTCCGAGTCAAGAACTTCTTCAGGTCTGCCAAAGGCTCTAACTGCGCCATCCTTTACAGCCAGCACTTTATTTGCGTATAAAAACGACTGGTCCGGGTTATGAGTGGAAAAAAGAATTAAATAACCTTCTTCAGCCAGCGCCTTTATGCGAGACATCACCATATGCTGATTGCCAAAATCCAGATTTGCTGTAGGCTCATCCATAATGAGAATCTTTGCCTTCTGCATCAGAGCTCTGGCTACAAGTACCAGCTGCTGCTCGCCACCGCTGAGTTTTGCAAAGCTCCGCTTAGCCAGTCTTAAAACCCCCAGACTTTCCAGAAGTCTTTCCGCTTCCTGCCTGTGACTTTCACCAGGTCTTGCGAAGATTCCCAGCTGGGCTGCTGCACCCATCATTACGGTTTCTTCTACTGTATAATCGAAAACCGGAGCGGTATTTTGCGGAATATATGCAATACGTCTTGCAATCTCAGTTCTTGAAAGAGACTTTATATCATCACCGTCACAAGTTATCGTTCCGCCATAGCCACTGAGCAACCCCAGCATACATTGAAAAAGTGTACTCTTTCCTACACCATTTGGTCCCTGTACCGCAATCAGATCTCCAGCCTGTGCAGAAAAGGAACATCCCTTAAGAACGTGATGGTCACCATATGAAAATGTCACATTTTTAACATTAAGCTCCATTTTTACTGCCTCCAGTCATGATAAGCCAGATAAATACAGGAGCACCTATTACTGATGTCAGGATGCCGAGAGGTATCTCGGATAAAGCCGCCATTCGTGCCACCGCATCAACAACCAGCAGATAAGCTGCACCCATCACCATAGAAGCAGGCATAAGCCTGCTGTAATCCTGCCCAAATACGAGACGGCAGATATGTGGTATAACCAGACCTACCCATCCGATAAGACCGCTGACAGATACACTGGCAGCAGTTACTAAAGTTGCACATATTATAACTACCGCTCTGAGACGAGTGGTGTTTATACCCATACTTTTTGCTTCATTTTCTTCTACTGTCAGAAGATTGATTCTCCATCTCAGCAGATACAACACCACAAGACCGGCAGTAATCGGGATGCCTGCAAACACCAGATCGTTTACACGCACAGATGCAAGGCTTCCCATAAGCCAGTAAGTAATAGCCGGCAGCACACTGTCAGTATCAGCTATGAGTTTAAGGAACGAAGTCGCGGAGGAGAACAGTGTGCTTATCATCATACCGGCTAAAACCATCCCTAATGTTTCATTCAGTTTGCCTTTTCGACTTATGGAGTATGCCAGGAGAACAGCTGCAAGACCAAAACCAAATGAAGACAATGTGATGCCAACATAACCGAATGAACAGAAAATCGCCAGAGCCGCACCAAATGCAGCGCCGTTGGAAGCACCCAGTACATCTGGCGACACCATAGGATTTCTGAACATTCCCTGATAAGCAGTGCCTGCGGCACCGAGTGCAGCCCCTATAAACACGGCAGCTGCAGCTCTCACGATACGGAGATTTACAACAGCTTCAACACTGGAACTCCATGTCGTTTCAATATTTATAAACTTTGAAAGTACAATTTTTACAAGATCCCAGGGCATAACCGGATATCTACCCAGCATAAAGGAACCAAAAAAAGCCACAGCAAATATAACCACCAGTACAGTAAACCTTAATCTGTACCCTGTAATACCCTTTACAGCAGTACTGCCGGATACCCTCTTTTCTTTTTTATCTACATTTGTCAAAAGCACCTGGTTCACCCCATCTTTCAACAGGAGGAAGTTCCTGAAATACTCTGTCTCTGTTTTCTTCGGTCACTTCCAGAACAGTAACCTTTGGATGATTTTTCACCCAGTAAAATAAAGGTGACCCTTTTTTCATCAGAACTCCCATAACAGGCACATCGCCATCAATGCAGGCTTTTGCTCTTTTCACAAATTCCTTTGCATTCAATTCTTTAGGCCCCAGCTCATCCATCATGATGATGTCGCAACCTTCCGTATTTTCCAGAAGCTCCACCCCATAATTCTCATACACGTCCAGATTTACAGTTACACCTTTCTGTGCATAATAACCATGTCTCCAGATTACGATGTTTTCTTCTCTGAGATCTTCAGGGTTGTCTGCTGCCACCATATATATCTCGGAACTGCCATCTTCAGCAAAAGGCCCCGATAAAGTTCGAAAACCTTTCACCTTATATCCGTACTTGTTTATGTATCTTTGTATGGCAGTTGTCTTTCCAACCTGTATATTGCCTGTCAGGAAAACATGCATAATCTTACCTCTCAATTACATACATACGCATCTTCTTTTCATTTGGAAGAAAATACGTATACTCGCTATCAAAACATCGGATTATATTTTTGAGAGCACTTTTCTCAGATTCTGTGTCAGCACCAAAAGTTTTAAGATACTCGACAGCTTCTTCCATTGATTCAAGCGGCTGTCCAAATTCCGTTACCACCGGCACCATTTCATACCTTCTGCATCTCAGTACTTTTTCTATATCTGCAGGCTTTGTATGAATCTGCGGCGTGATGCCACTTGCCTGCACATGACTTTTTCTACTTTCACGGATAATGACAATCAGACGCTTTCTGCAAAATCTGATAAACTTCTCCAGTTCCTTGTCCATGTGCCCTGCAAATACCATAACCACGTTGTCCCACATGCCTTCGACATCCAGGTCATCCCAGGAACCTTCAATCAGCGAAAGCTTGTCCTGCAACCCTCTTGCAGGCACTTCCTGTCTAAGATAAGCCATCGTAACTTCATTCATATCAAAAGCTGTGGTCTCATAACCTCTACGTGCAAGTTCCATTGCGACATATCCAGTTCCACAACCCATATCACACACAGTTTCGCCTTCGTTTATAAACCTGCAGATATGGTCAGCCAGCACTCTGTCAAACCTGTTCCAGGCTACAGCCCGCTGATACCATTCGATTCTTTTTTCTGTCCAGGGGGGCATTTTTCTCATAACGGCCACCATCCTTTCCTGGTTTTATGCATTACAACAGGGTTCGTACTTTTACAGCGAACCCTGCAAGAAAATTCTATATTTACTGAATTCTCACCGAATTCTTCATAATCGCGAAGAGCTCCGCATCACTGATATCATAATGTAAGAAGAGCTGAAAAAATTCCTGCGCTCTCTCCTCTATGCTGTAGCTGAACTCTTCAGGATATATAATACTTCCCAACCACTGCATACCCAGAATTCTCTGAACTGAAGGAGGTCGGTCAATCCAGCTGTAAGGACCCAGAGGAGCCTCATATACGTCTCCATTTTTTACTGCAGTTATACCAGCCCACGCTTCATCATCAAAGATATCTTCGTAACAGCTGTCTGGAGCCAGTATAAGGAGTTCAGGATCCCAGAGCATAATCTGTTCCATAGAGACTTCTTTAGCGGTATCTTTGCCCAGCTCGCCAAGTTCAGCCACATTTACAGCACCGATAATGTCCAGGATCTCTGAATGAATACTTCCCACGGCGTTTACCTCTGTTGCGTATTCGCCTTGAGCATAGAGCACACGTTTACGTTCACTTTCAGGAATAACAGATGCCAGAGCTTCCATTTCCTCAATAGTGTCTGTTATATATGTAGAAAGAGTTTTTCCTCGTTCAATATTTCCAGTAATCTTTCCAAGAGCTTCGTAGGCTTCATCCATAGTATCTATATTAGCCTGGATAAAAAGCACAGGAATTCCTGTATCAGCCTGGAGCTTATCCATATCTTCCCGAATACCTTCTTTAAATTCGCCCATATCGATAATTACATCAGGATCAGCCTTGATGATTTCTTCGTAATTTACTGTAGACCCGCTACCGTAGAATTTACCGAAAACAGGCAGTTCCCAGTATTTTTCATCTATAAACTGTTTTTGAACCTTTGTCAGAGCGGTAGAAAAACCGAGAAACAGCTCCGGATCAAATGTATAAAGAATAATCTGCGCTAGATCCCCAGAAGGTACAATTTCATCTATCTCAGTTGGAATCTCGACTTCTCTGCCACATGAATCAGTAAATATCACAGTTTCCATATGGTTTTCTTTTTCCGGAGCAGCACACCCTGTCATGGAAAATACTGATGTTGTCAGCATCACCAGTACAAGAATCAGAGCTGTTATTTGTCTCTTTCTCATAAGATATTACCTTTCAAATTCTATACGGATAATGTTATACCCCCACATTGCTGACTCGGCTTCCGGTATGAGAAGTCTCATAGGCTGCTGCTGTTCTCCCAGAGGTTCTTTGCTGCCTGTTACTG
Organism: Bacillota bacterium; assembly: GCA_017549385.1. Lineage (GTDB taxonomy): Bacteria > Bacillota > Clostridia > Peptostreptococcales > Anaerovoracaceae > RGIG7444. The sequence goes on along the minus strand of JAFYUX010000064.1, from coordinate 10,037 downwards.
CCATGACCACTTCATAGTCAGTGAGGTACTCGTTTCTCAGCACAACCTTGTATCCATCACCTGCCAGAAATCTGATTTTGTTAAAATCTGACGATTTGCATCCATACTCTGCAAGAAACGTTTCAAGAAGCGGACCCTTTACACTTACTGTGCCGGCTTTAGCTGTCGCACCTGTAGCAGTACGGGATACACATTCCAGTTCCAGAAGCTGATTTGGAGTTATTGCAAACTCTTCGTCTGTAAGTCCCGCAACAGCTATGGGAGTGTCTCCGTAGGAAGAAATGTCGGCGGAGCCGTCTCCACAGCCGGCAAGAGATAACAACATTAACACAGAAATAAGCAACGCCAGAATTTTACGGTATGCAGATTTCTTATTATCACTTTTGTTCATATCCATATCTAGCCCTCCATAACCATATAGAGTTTGCCTGTTTCAGGATCCTGATAAACCTTTCCGTATTCGTTGAGACCACTGCCTTCCAGACCTTCACCCTGTTCATCTGTAAGGTTCTGCATCTGAGAAGTCACTTCCTGGCCCTGATTTATGTCTACAGCCGTCTGACCTATGCCAACCACGTCTACATTCCAGTATGTAATCAGCGCCAGCATCAGCCCGCAGGCAAACACCAGCATAACGTCCGCCAGATTGGCCACATATTCCATTGGGTTGATATCTTCGCTTTCCATCTTGTATGAGCTGAATCTGCCTGAGCCTCTACGCCTCTTCAGTTTCCATCTGTTCATCATGTTCCATTACCTCAAGAAGACTTTCCATAACAGCGCCGAGATTGCCCATGTATCTGGCATACCAGCGCTTGCGAATCATTGAAATCACTGTTGCCACCGCTGCCGCGATAAGACCTGCAATAGTAGTGTCAAATGCAGTCAGCAGAGACTCTGACAAAGTATATGTATCACCTCTGCCAAGAGCAATAATACCAGGACCCAGCGGAATAAGAGTTCCAAGCAGACCAAACATAGGGCCAAGTCTCATAACCAGATCCGTAATCTTTACTCTGAAATCATAATGATCAGCTTCCGCCTCCATCAGTTCTCCTGCAAGAGACTCTCTCTTAAGCGGAGTAAGTTCACGCTGTGCCAGCACAGTGAGAAGAGCGTTTTTCTGTCTCTTGAGAAGTCCGCTTTCTGTGATAATTTCTTCTGCCGGTCTTTCGCCCTTTTGAAGAGCATTGAGAAGTTCTGGAAGCTTTACCTTCATGTGTCTTTTTTCAGTTATAAGTTCGGCAATAAGTGTGCCTGCCATCACGATTGCTACCGCAATCAGAATAAGAAGTACGATTATTACCGGAGTCTGCATAGATGCCGCTATGGCACGCAGAGCATCAGTCAGTTTTTCTGTCAGCATATCTGTTAGTCCCCTTTATATTCATATAAAATCCGGCTGCATATCCGCCGCCGCTGAGTGCCAGAAGGCCTGCCACAGCAGCACCTGTCACGGCCAGCATATTTTCATCATCCTTTATCTCAGGTAACGCCTCGGCATTTTCCGACATTTCAAATACTCTCCAGTTCTGTACGCCGCCTTCGTCAGTTTCAGTTTCAACTTCGGCTTCTTTTATCTCAAAGATACCGCCTTCGTCTGACTCTGAAAGTTCCTGATCTTCACCTCCGGATGCGTCAGGATTATCACCTTCCTGAATTTCTCCTCCGGCACCAGTGGCTCCATTTACTGTCAGCGTAGCTGTCACCCCCGCAAATTCTGCAGTGATGGTTACAGGTGCATCCTGATGAATAGTGATATTTCCTTCTTCATCTACAGAAGCAATGCTTTCATCGCTGGAAGACCACTTAATATTTTCATTTTCCATTACAGTCTTATCTGCCTGGATGTGGGCGTTTGTACGTAGCACGCTGCCCACTTTACCCTGCAGATTGTAATCATCTAAAGTCAGTACCGGAGCTCCGCCCAGTTCCACCACAATTTCGTGGATCCATTTTGCACTGCGATTTGCTGTGCGTTCCCAGGCATTTGTCTGACCAAATATGAGTCTAAACCTTGTATTGGTATTGAGGTTCATATAGTCGCTGCCAAACGTGGCACCTTGTATACATCTGTTCCAGTCGTCTCCCAGAGCCAATACGGTGTCCACAGGCACTTTATCGGAAGTCGCAAGTTCGTTTCCCGTGCCGGTTTCTTCGTCAAAATTGTCTGGCAAACTGTAATAGCAGTATCGCCTTGTGTCTATAAGAGCCTTCTTTGTGTATGAAGTGTAGTAATCATTTGACTTGTCTCTTGTCCAGAAATAAAAAGATTCTATGGAGTTTACATCTATACCGGCCGCTTCCATAACATCTGAAAGTCTTACACCTGCAACATGATCAATAACCACCGAAGGCATATTGTCTATAAATGTGTAATCCTGATAAATTACATCCATAGCCCACAGATCATTTACAGTAAAAACTGCTTTCTCGTAATAAGGTCCGCCAAAATATCCGACTTTTATAGTAAGAGTATCAGCCTTATATCCGCTGAACTCGTCATCATCAAGAGCCATAACCGGCAGTGTACAGGACATAATCACAACCAGCATCAGCATAATCGCTATAAGTTTTCTCTTCGTTTTTCTCACCCCTGTCAAATTTATCTCTAAACAAGTTAAAAGCCATAAATGTCCTCCCGATGACAATTATGACTTTAAACCCTGCAATTTTAAGGAGATGGCTGTATAGCCATAAATATAATGATAGAAAGTTTTTAATCAGCGGTTCAATGTCACCGGATGATAAGCTGCATCATCCGGTGGATTGTTCGAAAAAGAAGCGACTGTGATATATACGGATCTAAACCGAATGAATCAAGTACGACATTTTCCACCTCTGCTGATAAGCCGCTTCCTCTTCGAAACGTTTGAGTGTGTTTTGAGTGTGTTGATATATTTCGCCGAAGGTTATTCTAGTTCGAAAATAACCTTAGTAAAAATAAAAGGGAGTTTCTCTCCTTCTGTATCTTGATATTACCACTTCTGGTTTTACATGTCAACATTTTTGTTAGTTTTAGTTTGGTTTGTTTCGTTTTGTTTGCATTTATAACGCTTATCTTTGTTTTAGGCATATTAAGTTGCATATCCCAATTGTCCATTAGGGCATAAAAAAAGAGACTGCCCGAGGGAGACAGTCTCTTAAAAACAAATTTATTTAAAAATTATGCTAAGCCTACCATTACAGATGTAGCCTTAACTACAGCGATTACATCGCCACCTTCTACGAGGCCGAGTTCTTCTACTGCGTTGAGAGAGATTGTAGCAGAAACAGTACCGATTACACTGTCCACCTTAACTACAGCATTTACAGCACCCTTGTTGATTTCAGCAATCTTACCTGCAAACTTGTTTCTTGCAGAGATCTTAGAATCAGCAGTAGCGATCATAACTTCTGTAGCCTTCATAACTGCAACAGCTTCTACACCTTCAGCAAGACCGAGTTCGCTGATAGCTTCCATTGAGATTGTAGCAGATACTGGTGTACCATTTACTTCGATAGATACGATGCCGTTTACTGCACCTTCTGTAACCTTTGATACCTTACCTGCGAACTGATTTCTAGCGCTTAATTTCATAATCTATTACCTCCAATTTTTTATTTCCTGTGTCGTACTTTTAGAGTATAGAACGAACTTAATCATCAGTCCAATACGGCGATTTTATGTTTCATATAAGCAATTGCCTATGATTGAATCTCTCTGTTTTCTTCCTCTTCAGCTACCGGATTCACACTGGATTCTCTGCGAAAAAGTTCCAGCAGTTCCTTTGCCCACTTGTTGAAGATCTTATCCTTGTGATATGTGATACTCAGGTTTCTATTGAGCAGAGACTCCGCCATATCCAGTTCAACAATTTCACCAGACTTTATATCGTCCATTACCAGCAGATAAGGCAGTACCGCAATCCCATAGCTGGATTTAACGGCATTTACCAGTGACCTTGTATTGCTGGCCTCCCACACTGGATCCACAGTTATATTATTAAGTTTCATGATGTAGTCAAACTTGTCACGTACCCCGGCACCCTTCTCTCTAAGGAGAAAATCCTGATCTCTCAAGTCTGCAAAACTCAGATTCTTTTTCTCTGCCAGCTCATTATCAGGAGCACAAACCACCACAATCTTATCTTCGTAAAATGGTTCCTGCACAAGGGAAGTGTCATAAACAAGATCCTCCATCAGTGCAAAATCAATAGAATGATCACATATCATCTTGGACAGCTTCGCTGACCCGGTAACCTTGATTTTAATCTTTACATCTGGATACAGTTCTTTATAGCTGTTTATATACTTATCCAGAAGAACCGTACCCACAGAGATATTTGCCCCAATAGTGATTTCTCCATTTTCCGAAAGCTGATGTATCTCCTTTTGAGCCTCATCAAACATACCAAGTATCTGTATCGCATATTTGTAAAGCAGGTCTCCTTCAGGAGTCGGATGCAGCTTTTTTGCTATACGCTGAAAAAGCCTTACCCCGTAGAAATCTTCCAACTCCTTGATAACCTGACTCACCGAAGGCTGACTTATGTAAAGGCTTTCCGCCGCAGCAGTCATATTCATTTTTTCATATACCGCTTTGTATATAGTCAAACTTCTGCTGTTCATATTATTTAACCATAAGTTTTACAAGACGTTCCAGCATGATAGCAACTTCTGCTCTGCTTGCTGTCCCTGCAGGATCTGCACTACCGTCAGTACGGCCAGTGATGATACCTTCACCAATAGCCCATTCCATAGCATCCTTTGCCCAGGAAGAAACCTTGGCACCATCAGTATATTTGCCTAAGTCACCTTCAGCAGCTGTACCCATCTTGATATATTTTGCATATCTGTAGAGGATAACAGCCATCTGTTCACGGGTAACATTATCATTTGCACCAAATGTATCACTGTTATAGCCTTCTACAATCTTGTTTGTATTGGCCCATGCAACAGCATCTGCATACCATGAACCTGCGGCTACATCACCAAATGAACCAGAACTGCTGGCAGCAGATTCAAGTTCAAGGCGATGGAGAACTGTTACCAGCATCGCTCTCGTCATCTTCGCATTTGGAGCAAATTCTGTTTCAGAAACACCGCCAAAGAGACCATGGCTTGATGCAAAATCAACTGCTGATTCATACCATTCGCCTTCTGCCACGTCAGCAAATTCTTTAGTGTTATCTACCACCTTTACAGTTACGGCTTCATCAACTGCAATGTACGCTTTGCCGTCTTCGATAACTGATTTAGGGAGAATTGTTTCCTTGCCGTCTTTGTCCACAAGAACAACTACAGAGCCTTCCTTTGCAGGGAAGCTTACCTTGATAAATGCAGGAAGCTTATCTACAGATTCTTTCTTTTCCTTGTCTGTAAAAGTAATCTTTACTGTACCGTCTTTATTTTCCTTTACTGTTGTCTCAATATTTGCAGTAAGTTCTTCAGCTGTCTTTTCCTCCTCTTCAGGGAGTTTTCCTGATGACTGCCATGAGAGAACGGGATAACCGCTGTTTATTTTTTCTGAGTCAACATCAAAGGCACTACCTAAAAGTTCCAGGAACTCTTCGGACTTCATTTCTGCAGATGTTTTCTTTGCACCAGCCGAAAGACCGTCTTTTCCGCTCTTATATACACCCATGTCAGCTGTACCTTCAAGCCAGTAGCAGTTTGTGTAGCTGCCCCCACCGTTTTCAGTGGCAATTGCCGGAGCTGCACCTGCACCGCTAACCTTGCCGACATTAAAACAGTTAATTACAGGAACCTCATTGGAACCTACAATACCACCATATGCGTTGTATGAATTGAAAATCGTGCCGGCATTATAACAGTTCTTTATTTCACCATTGTTCCAGCCTGCGCCTACGATACCACCTGTACCCTTTGCATCTGTGCCTGTTACAGAGGCAAAGTTGGCACAACCTGATACTGTGGCAATTGTAGAAGTTTCACCAATCTTGCCAACTACACCACCTACAGATCTGTTAGCCTTTACGGAGCCATAAACCGCAATATTATATACGCCGCTCTTACCTCTTGGAACAGGATCGTTATCGTGTGCACCAAGTCTGCCGATAAGACCTACGTTAGCGCCGTCTCCGTAATTTCCGGAACAGTGTCTGTCACACTGAACAGTTACACGATTTCCACAACCATCTAAAATACCGTAGAAAGAACCGCCAACTTTAGTTGATGTATTTTCATCTGTCATAAGGTATGATCCACCGATAGGCATGTAATTACCGCCAGACATATTAAGACTGTTGAGCAGATTGATAGTCACACCATCAAAATTTGTGATTCCGTAATGATAATACGTAGTTGCTTCGTTATTTCCGCCAGTGCTGCCGGAACCGCCTGCCACATAATCACTTGCAGCCCACTCACTTGCAGTGTATACAGCATCCCCTGTATATACCTTACAGTTACTGTTTACGAGACCGTTAACAAGAGCTGCAACACCTGCAAACTCTGCAGCCGTGCTAATGTTATATGTAGTTTTATTTCCTGTGTACCAGCTTACGTCAACAGACTTACCATCCCAATAAGTTGATGTGAGATTCATATCTTTAAGACGTTCTTCTAATTTCTGTTGAGCCTCCAGTTCTTTATCAAACTCAAATTCAACAGCAACATTAACCTCATATTCAGGCATTGTGAATATATAAGTTCCAGCATTTACCCCTGGTGTGAGAGAAACATCTTTAATCACGTATTCAGTTGATCTTGCTGCAAATGTTGAACCAGACTGAACAGGTTCTTTATACGTAACTTTTAATGAACCATCCTTCATTTTGTACTTTGCCGCAGGCATTACTTCAAGAATAACCTTTTCACCAAAAGCCGCAAAAGCAGGTTCAATACTTACTGTACCATTAGTAATAGAATTATCTAATAAAACATTATACGCCTTAGCAAATTCTGCAGTAACAGTTACCGGCCCTGAAGGCATATTAAATGAATATGTACCGGCATCTGCATTGTAATCTAACGGAATGTTTTTATCACCGCAAGCTACTTTGAGACTGTCAGTTTTGAGCTTGTATCCATCATTTGCCTTAGTCTCTACAACTACGGTTTCACCTTCTCTTACACTTGCATTTTCTGTTCCTCCAACTTTAAATTTTAAAGTTCCGTTTTCAGTACTGGACGTAATTTCATTCCTCGTTATACCATACACTCCTATACTGAAACCCTCATATGACACATCTAACGGAACAACATTATTTCCATCTGAAAATGTTCCATCATATAAAGTTACCGGATACTCTTTTTTTGCAGTCTCTGCAGAAATTTCAAACGTGAGATCAAGTTTTAATGCACCTGCTTCTAAAGTACCTTCTTTTTTATTTATCTCAACAATATACTCTCCGGAACCAGTTTCAGCTACCGTTGCAACTTCACCCTGAGCCTTGGCATCTGCTTTTTTTACAACAGCAGTGTATTCATCTGACACCTTAACCTTTTCTAATGGAAACTGGCACTTTACCTTAAAGCTGATAGTTTTCAGACCTTTACCATTAGAAGAAACCATTAATGAAACTGGGACTGTTGCGGTCATATCTTCTGCTTCAATACCCACTTCGAATTTCCCCGGGGCTCCTAACGAAGCAGTTGAATCTTTTAAAATTGCAAATCCCCCAGTTGTGTATACCGTTTTATCATCCACAGTGGCAGGATCGAATATTGCAGTAAACTTTTCACCGTTTACCTCTATTTCATGGTTTTTACCTGTGAGGTATAAGTACAGATTCTTTTCATTATTCTTGTACCAGTTTTTCACTGTCACTAAACCATTCGTACTCTGCTCTTCTTTTGGTGTATTTTCAAATATGTATCCATATTCATGTAATCCGCCAATATAATGTGTTTTACCATCAACCTTCACCTCAAAAGATGTTGCTGATTTCATTAATTCTGTAGTATCAAATACACATTTATATACAGTTTCGTCAGATGAATTCTTTCTATCTGCAGTAATTGCTGTATCATTTATCCCCTGGATGAATTCAACACCTGCATAACCAGTTGCTCCACTACTTGCTGCATTCGTATCTACATATGTCCTTAAGCTGCCACCATCGATATAAATTATTCCACCAGATGCATCGTTTCCAGAGTCGTATCCTCCACCACCTACTGCAGCACCTGTATAATCCACATTAATATTTACATTAGCTCCAGTTTTCACATATATGTTTGTTCCATCACTGGCACCACCCGAGCCTGCAGATCCGCCTACACAGGCACCTCGTGAATTTGTCATTAAATTGTAGCTTCCGCTTACAAAGGAAATGTAACCAGGCACATCATTAACACTGCCTGCATTTGCACCCGCTCCGATTAAGGCGCTTTGTTTTGTACCTTTAGCAAAAATATTTAAAGTTGATGATGCATCATCACCAAAAGTAATATCGCCATTTAATTCACCTTTATTTCCACCAATGCCTGCTCCTGCAGCACATTTATATAAATAAAGTGTTCCCGCACCATTTACTAATAGTTTCGTATTACTATCCACATGTATTGCAGCCTGTGAGCCAAATCCTGTGTTGAAATCCAACAGATTAATACCACTAATAGTCAAGATATTACCTGTTCCAGTAAAATCAATCATGCTTTTTCCAGAAACAGGAGCAATAACGCCCATATTCCTCAGTTCTACATTTGCACCACCATTAGTAAGACCTGAGCAATCAATAGATAATGAATCAAATGAATATGAGTCTTCTGTTGCAGTTAAATCCTCACTAAGAGCATACCCGCCGGTAAGAGTTACTTTTTCAGTTGTATCAACTTTGATTGTACCTGCTATATCTTTACCGAGATTATATTCGCCACCTTCGGAAATTGTATATATACCACCTGTAAAATCTTCAGATGTTACTCCTGTAATCTTAACAGTATTAATAGTTACGTTTTCTGCTGGCATTCTAAATGTATAAACGCCTGCTTCGCCTGCTTCTAAAGCAACTTTATCACCACTTTCTGTTTTAACAGAAAGATCTACTTTACAACTTTCATCTGGCATTACTGTTAATTTAACAATTTCCTCGCTGCCTGCCTTAAACCAGTTATCCATAGTTGATATAGATGCATTATTGGCCGTTATCTTAAACCCAGCCTCACCTTCAACACCATTTTTAATACCGCCTTCCACATTAATTACATAATAAGGTGGTTCTAATGTAATCTTGGATATACCCTTTTCACTGTTTGAACCTGTATTGATGTATTTCCCGTTGGTAATACCTGATTCCATCCCACTGAAAAGACGCAATGCATTTGCCGTATCATTTTTTGCAGCAAGAGCATCAGCCCATGCTTCCAAGCCATCAACTGCAGGTCTTTCTACATTCAGTCGCTCATTGTAACTGCATATTGCAAGCACAGTAGGAACTTCGTATTTATCATCATATGAATCAACCGAAAGATTATAGCTTGTGTAATTTTGTTTCATGGTATCCTTTACCCAGTCTACACTGGCATAAAGTTTTGCACTGGCATCAACCAATTTTCGATTTGTACCATCAGGAACACCATAATATGTTTCCCATCCATCACCTGCGTTCATTTTTATAAACCATGATGATGCATTGTATTTTCCATCTGTAACAGCCTTTGCAAACTCCTCAAGCGCAATATACTTTGTCACAACTGGAGCTCTTGAAAACTTACCGTTATCAGACCCTGAGTATAAAATATAATTTTTTGCACCTAAAGAACCATTTGTAAAATTACTGACAGTTACCACACCAGGAATTTCTTTATTGTTATTATCTACATAAGTATCATTTTCTTTATCTGCTGTATATGTAGCAATACATTCACTCTTGCCGTCTTTTCCCAAGATATATACATTTACTTCTTCAGCTGAAATGGTACCTTCTGTTTTAGCCATCGAAGGAACCGCAAACATGCTTATCACCATCACAACAGCCAGCAAAAGTGACAATGATTTTCTAAAGAATAGTCTCATATTTTCTCCTCGTTAAAGTATCTTAACCAACAAAATCAGCCAGCCTCATTACCATCGCCGCCACCTGAGCACG
>JAFYUX010000063.1 GCA_017549385.1 Bacillota bacterium | reverse complement strand
GACCCAAAAAATCCTGACAAGCTCAGAGCAATAAACGTTCAGATCGTAGCATAAAATATTCCGATCCCGGAGGGATCGTCGTAGATATCTATTCTGAAAAAACAGGGCTATCGCAATACGCGATAGCCCTTTATTGTTTTTGTTTTTAAATTTTAGTTTCCGTTACGGAGATTTGATACAACTTCTTTTACCGTTGAGATTATGCGGTCAACTTCCTCTTCAGTGTTGTACTTGCCGAGGGAAATACGCAGTGAACCGTGAGCCATATGATACGGAATACCTAAAGCAAGAAGCACATGGCTAGGATCCATTGAGCCTGATGCGCAAGCTGAACCTGATGATACAGCGATACCTGCAAGGTCCATATCAAATATAAGAGACTGCCCATCAACACCTGCAAATGACATGTTGAGGTTGCCTGGAAGTCTATTGTCCGGATCTCCGTTTACCTTTGAATCAGCAATATCGAGAAGACCTTCCTGAATCTTGTCTCTCATAGCTGAGATACGGGCATTTTTTTCCTCCAGTTCTGCACATGCAATCTCGAAGGCTTTAGCCATACCTACGATGTAGGCCAGATTTTCTGTGCCTGCACGATGACCTCTTTCCTGTGCACCACCATCGATGAGGTTTGCAGGGAAAAGTCCTCTCTTGCAGTAGAACACACCGATGCCTTTTGGACCGTGGAATTTGTGAGCCGAAATAGAGAGCATATCTATGTTTTGCGCCTTAACATCAATAACCACGCTGCCTGCAGCCTGAACTGCATCTGTATGGAAAAGAACTCCCGCCTCACGGCATACAGCACCAATCTCTGCGACAGGCTGGATGGTACCTACTTCGTTGTTTGCAAACATGATGGACACCAGACCTGTATCTGGTCTGATAGCATCTTTTACAGACTCTACTGAAACTCTGCCTTTTTCATCTACAGGGAGGTATGTAACCTCAAAGCCTTCCTTTTCCAGCGTCTTTGCAGAATGAAGGATAGCATGATGCTCGATAGCAGAAGTAATCATATGTTTTTTGCCCTGAGCAGCAAGTCTGCGCATAGTACCCTTGAGAGCCCAGTTGTCAGACTCTGATCCGCCAGATGTAAAGAAAATCTCCATAGCGCTGGCGCCGATAAGTTCTGCAATCTTTCTGCGAGCCTCTTCTTTTACTTTATGATTTTCACGGCCTATCTTGTAAAGAGAAGATGTGTTGCCGTAAAACTCTGTAAGATACGGAGTCATGGCCTCAAAAACCTCTGGAGAAATCTTTGTAGTAGCCGCGTTATCCGCATAAATGAAATTATTCATAGAAGTATTCTCCTACAGTGCTGTACCGTCTTCGATGAGAGCATACATGATGCCGCCGCAAACCATACCTTCTGATTCTGCAACTTCACCTGTCATATCGATAAATACAGTCTTGTATGTACCTGTGCCGATCATATCGATAGCATCTCTGATAACAGCGCCTTCTGAGCAACCGCCACCGATAGAACCTGTTACCTTGCCTCTTGGGCTAACTGCCATCTTTGCACCAGCACCTCTAGGTGTAGAACCCTTAGTCTGGATAACTGTTACGATAGCCTTTGGTTCGTCGTTCTTTGCGAGATATTCAATCATTTCGAGGTCAAGATCAGATGCATTTACATATCTGCTGCCATCCGTGTTGTTTTCAGGGAGACGCTTATAAGAAATGATTTCTGAAACGATAGAAACTGCGATTTCTTCTGGAGTAACAGCACCGATGCTGAGACCGATAGGTGTGCAGATACGTTCGATAGCTTCTTTGCTGTAGCCTTCTGCAACCAGCATTTCGAGAAGACCCTTTACTCTTCTTCTTGAGCCGATCATACCGAGGTATGTAGGCTGCTTGCCTGGGAGAATAGCTCTTTAGCAGTCAGCGTCATGAACGTGACCTCTTGTGATGATTACCACGTAATCGTAAGGTGTAATCTTGAGCTCTGCGATGCAGTTTTCGAAAGAGTTACAGAGAACGCCTGCAGCCCAAGGGAATCTTGGAACATTGGCAAAGTCTGGTCTGTCGTCACATACGTATACTTCGAAACCGCACTTAGCTGCAAATTCACATACTGGAACAGCGATATGACCGCCACCTAAAATGATAAGTCTTTCCTTTGGAAGAACAGGTTCCTGTACGTAGAATTCGTCGCCTCTCTTTGCTGCGATAGGAGTTACTAAGTTGAAACCCTTTGCATTTTCAGCAACTACTACCTGACCGATAGATCTTTCGATACCTTCTGAGATAAGGCCTGATTCGCCTTTGATTTTAGTATTTAAAGAAACACTTTCGCCTTCAGCAAGAGCTTCCAGCATCTGAGCGTAAATATTTTTTGCCATTTTAAATTCCTCCATGTATTGAAAATCGGTGGAAAACCGTCATTTTCATTATATATTATTTATTTTCTTCTGAATAGCGTTGAATGATATTTCTCAGAGCCTGCGTAAATGTCTTTACAGTATCAAGGTTTACCCTTTCGCTCACGGAGTGAGCATCAATAATATCTGTACCGATGCAGACCATTTCTACACCACCATTAAATTCGCCTAAAACAGAAGGTTCGAGACCAACATGAGAAACTTTGATTTCTGTTTCTACGCCAGAAGCCTTTGTATATTCTTCTGATGCGAGAGCTAGGAATCTGCTTTCCGGGTTAAATACCCACGGTTCATAACCGTCCATAAGGATAGCTTCAAAACCTGTTTCTGCTGCAACCTTATCGTGGAGTTCTGCGATTTCTGCTCTGAGTTTACCGCCCATGCTTCTTTCAAAGAGACTGATTTCGTACTGTCCGCCTTCTGCTGCATTACACTGGATACCCCCG
>JAFYUX010000062.1 GCA_017549385.1 Bacillota bacterium | reverse complement strand
TGTGTCGTCACCTTTTTCCTTGTGTCCGCATTTTGCATCTGAACAAATGAAATCATAATTTTTAGTCTTCTTTTCTGTCATGAGAGAACCGCACTCTGGACATGTTCTGTTGACAGGTTTGTTCCAGTATACCTGATTGCATTCTGGGTATCCGGAACATCCGTAGAACACTTTACCTGTTCTACCCTTTCTGATAATGAGATCATTTCCGCACTTTGGACATGCAACTCCAAGCTTGTGAATCACAGGCTTTGTGGTTTTGCATTCGGGATAACCCGAACAAGCTATAAATTCCCCAAATCTGCCATGTTTAATCACAAGTGGCTTGCCGCATTCTGGACAGATTTCTCCAGTAGGCTCGTCTTCGATAACTACCTTTTCTATTGCATCATCAGCATGCTTGAGATCCTTTTCAAAATCTACATAGAAATCTGAGATAACCTTGTGCCAGTCTGCAGACTCAAGTTCTACTGAGTCAAGCTGATCTTCCATGTCTGCTGTAAAGCCTACATCAACAATCTGCTTGAAATAGCTTTCCATGAGCTCGTTTACCATCTTGCCAAGGTCAGTAGGCTTGAGCTTTTTGCTTTCACGCGTCACGTACTTACGTGTCGTAAGAGTTCCTACTGTTGGGGCATAGGTACTTGGACGACCGATATTTTTATCTTCCATTTCTTTTACCAGCGCTGCTTCTGAATATCTTGAAGGTGGCTGTGTAAAATGCTGTTCGTCCTTGAGGCTGATAAGCTTGAGTTCTTCGCCTTCTTCCAGTGGAGGGAGAAGGAGATTTTTATCTTCGTCTGACTTGTTGTCGTAAACTGCAAGATAACCGTCAAACTTAATCTTTGAGCCTGTAGCTCTGAATGTATAACCGCTGTTGTCGATATCTGCACTTACAGCATCAAATACAGCGTTTGTCATCTGGCTGGCAACAAATCTGCGCCAGATGAGATCGTACAGCTTAAACTGGTCTCTTGTGAGAGAATCCTTGATATCATCAGGCTTGAGGTATGGATCACTCGGTCTGATAGCTTCGTGAGCATCCTGAACATCATTCTTTTTATTAGAATAGAAGTTGTTGCCGAGATATTCCTTTCCGTATTCCTCTTCGATCATAGCGCTTACAGTGCTTCTCGCTTCTGCTGAAATACGTACGCTGTCTGTACGGATGTAAGTTACGAGACCTACTGTACCACGCTTTTTAATATCGATACCTTCGTAGAGCTGCTGAGCAATCATCATCGTCTTTTTAGTGTTGAAGTTGAGACGATTTGCTGCAGTCTGCTGAAGAGTACTTGTTGTAAACGGAGCCTGAGGCTTTTTAATTCTTTCTTTTTCTTCTACACGTGCAACTGTGTATTTGCCTTTTTCCAGCACAGAGATAATGGCATCTGTCTCTGCCTTGTCAGCAGGAACGATTTTCTTTCCATTATATTTTACGAGCTCACCTTTGAACTTCTTTCTGGACTTTTCAAAAGTAGCACCGATAGTCCAGTATTCTTCAGGAATAAATGCTTCGATTTCGTTTTCTCTGTCACAAAGTATTTTGAGAGCTGCAGACTGTACTCTGCCTGCGCTGAGACCTCTCTTGATCTTTCTCCAGAGAAGAGGGCTGATCTGGTAACCTACCAGTCTGTCTAACACTCTTCTAGCCTGCTGTGCATCAACCAGGTCGAGATTGATCTTTCTCGGATTTTTAATAGCAGTTTTAATTGCGTTCTTTGTGATTTCGTTGAACTCTATTCTGCAGGCAGTATCTGGGTTGATACCGAGAATATGCGCGATATGCCATGAGATTGCTTCGCCTTCGCGATCGGGGTCGGTTGCGAGAAATACTTTTGACGCAGCCTTTGCCTCTTTCTTGAGCATCTTGATGACATCGCCTTTGCCTCTGATAGAGATGTACTTTGGTTCGAAATTATTATCTATGTCAATACCGAGTTTACTTTTTGGCAGATCTCTTACGTGACCCACAGATGCAACCACCTTGTATCTGCTGCCCAGAATCTTACCGATTGTCTTGGCCTTAGATGGTGATTCTACGATCACTAAAGCTTTATCTTTCATAAATTTGCCTTTCATAAACGTCAACTAATTCTTGTCAAAGACTGATTATATTTGCATTGTCCCTACTTTGCAATATATATTTTTCCCATGTCTGTCAAAAGGAGACCCTTGATTTCCAGAATACTCACTACTGCATTCACCTGAGAAACCCTCATTTCAAGAGCCGCAGCCACATTGTCAGCAGAACTTTCTCCATTATATATGATGTATTCCAGCACCTTTTTTTCGTCGCTTCCAAGGTTTAAATTTTCTAAAACTTCAGGAGCCGGAGGATCCACTCCAAACTCTTTTATTACATCATCAACAGTAATAACAGGCATTACTCCATCCTGAATAAGTTTGTTACAACCTATGCTCATAATATTTGTGATATTACCCGGTACAGCCATGAGTTTTCTGCCCTGCTCCGCAGCATATCCAGCAGTTATAAGAGAGCCGCTGGCAAGAGAAGCTTCTGCCACAACTACCATTTCCGAAATACCGCTTATTATCCTGTTGCGCAGAGGAAAATGATGAGTCAACGGAGGTGTCCCGGGCTCGTATTCCGATATTATCAGCCCCGACTCTTTTATTTTATTCATGAGGCCAATATTTTTCTGCGGATAACATATGTCCACACCGCATCCCAGCACAGCTATAGTTTTACCACCTTGAGCCAGAGCTCCCAGATGAGCATTGGCATCGCAACCATAAGCCATGCCGCTGACGGTCACAATGCCGTTCTCAGCCAGTTTGCTTCCTATATTATATGAAACTGTTTTGCCGTACTGCGTGGCCTTCCTGGCCCCTACCACAGCCCCACAACGCTGTGATAAAAGATCTATATCTCCTATGCAGTAAAGTCTCGCGGGAGCGTTTTCTCCAAGCTCCCTGAGAAGAGCAGGATACCTGCAGTCAGTAATCTCTAATACCTGAATTTTTTCTTTCATTATATATATCCCCCTATTTGAATATATCGCTATCGCACTTGTATGAAATAGCCTCAGCAATGTGCTGCACTTCTATGATGGCTCCGCCATCAAGATCCGCTACGGTCCTGGCCGTTCTTATAATTCTGTCGTAGGACCGCACACTGAGATTCATCCTTTCAAAAGCACTATCTAAAAGCTGCTGAGCATCTTTTTCCATGTGACAATATTTTCGTATCTGTTCCGGACCCATCTGAGAGTTGTAATCGATGGATTCCTTTTTAAAACGTTCCAGCTGGATTTCTCTGGCTTTTATAACATCAGCTCTAAGCTCTGCTGATGAAATCCCCTTTTCCCTCTTCTTTATTTCGTCAATTTCAGGAACTGCAACATTGAGCATCAGATCTATTCTGTCAAGAAGCGGTCCTGAAAGCCTGCTTCTGTATCTGGCTATAGCACCTGCTGTGCAGGTGCACTGGTTTCTCTGGTCGCCTAAAAAACCGCAGGGACAAGGATTCATGGCAGCCACCAGAATAAACTTTGATGGAAGCGTAAGGCTGCCATGTACTCGCGAAATAGTGCAGCGCTCATCTTCTACGGGGCGCCTCAGAGCCTCAAGGGCGCCCCGACTAAACTCGGGGAACTCATCGAGAAAAAGCACACCAAGATGTGCCAGAGAAACTTCTCCTGCTTTTATCTTTGCACCACCCCCGATGAGCGCTGCCGGTGTCACAGTATGGTCCGGATTTCTGAAAGGCCTGCTGCTTATCACCGGCATCTCATCATCTAGCAGGCCCGCCACACTATATATCTTTGTAACCTCCAGCATCTCCTCATACTCAAGTGGCGGCAGTATAG
>JAFYUX010000061.1 GCA_017549385.1 Bacillota bacterium | reverse complement strand
TCACATGAGAAAGATTGTAC
Source organism: Bacillota bacterium (assembly GCA_017549385.1). GTDB lineage: Bacteria > Bacillota > Clostridia > Peptostreptococcales > Anaerovoracaceae > RGIG7444. The sequence continues at coordinate 4,209 of JAFYUX010000061.1, read as the reverse complement.
GCGGCGAAGCAAACGACGGCTCCGGTCTTCTCTACGGTCTCGGCCATGCTATTTACACAATGAGCGATCCTAGAGCACAGCTCCTTAAAAAGATGGCTCGCAAGCTTGCCGAAGAAAGTGGCCTGATCGATGAGTTCAACCTCTACGACTACATCGAAAACAACGGCGCTCGTATCTTTAAAGAAGAAACAGGTATCTATGCTTCTCTCGCAGCAAACGTAGACCTTTACTCAGGTTTCGTTTACAACGCTCTGGGCATTCCTACCGACATGGCAACTCCACTCTTTGCCGCAGCTCGTATCTCAGGCTGGTGCGCACACCGTATCGAAGAAGTGACTGGCAGCAGCAAGATCATGAGACCTGCATATCAGTGCGTAGAAGACGAACGTCCATACACACCTATGAAGGACAGATAGCAGATATAAAAGCTCCGCTTATCCGGTTCAAAAAATTACATAAGATAAAAAACAAGCGGTGAAGGCCTGGCCTTCACCGCTTTTGATTTTCTTTTATTCGTGAATAGTTCTCTTTTCCTGAACATTCTGCTGCTTGAGAATCTTGCCTTTTCTCAGCATTGCTCTCAGCTTATCCCTGTCATCTGTTTCCAGAGCAGCTTTATGCTCCTGAAGATGTTCGATCATCTGATCGATTTCATGTAAGAGATTGTCCTTGTTTAAAAGGAAGAGTTCGCTCCAGATGTTTTCATCAAGGCGGGCTACTCTTGTCATATCCAGGAATGTACCCGCACTGAATCCCTTTTCCTTTGAGAGAGTCTTGCTGCGGATATAGCAGTTTGATACAACATGTCCCATCTGAGACGTGTAAGCGATGCTTTCGTCATGTCTTGCAGGAGAAGCTTCTACAACAGATCTGAAACCGATTTCGCGAGCGAAATTTTTGAGAATTTCAAGCTTTTCACGATCAGTGTGTTCTGTTGGAGTTACGAGATAGCTGGCATTTACAAAAAGGTTGCCCTTTGAGAAAGTAAAGCCTGAATACTCAGTACCAGCCATAGGATGAGAGCCGATAAACTCAACACCTGCAGCTCTGAGAGGTTCTTCTACGTTGCTTACGATATATTCTTTTACGCCACATACGTCTGTTACGATAGCGCCACGCTTAAAGTTGTGTGCATTTTCTGTAAGGAACTTGACGATTTCTCCTGGCGGAATGCAGACAAATACCAGATCACCTCTATCCAGCAGATCCAGTCTGTGCATAGGGATAACTTCGTCGATAGCTTCCATAGAGATAGCAAGGTCGAGAGTAGTGTCATCAGCATCAACACCGATAACATGGTACTCAGTATATTCTTTGATAGCCTTGCAGATAGAACCACCGATAAGACCTAAACCTACTACAATAATTCTCATATAATCAACAGCCGGAAGCACCGGCCCCTCCTTTTCCATAATCATGCGATCATCGCGCACTCTGAAACAGTATACAATTTTACACTTTCACTCATTATAGTACAGAAGTGTTCTGATTGCCATATTGAAACTCGCAAATTTTCGTCAAAGCAAACTATTTCTACTATATTAAAAATCGATTACAGTATATAATATATGCATACGCATGAAAGAAGGACTCACGAAATGAAAAAATCGTTCAAATATATTATTACTATTATTCTCATTGTTACAATGCTTTTTACTGCGAACACTTTCGTGTACGCGGATGATACTCAAGATGCTCCTTTAAGCTTCTTAGCCAAAATAGCCTCTGTATTTTCCAGCCCTGCAAACGCTGCAGAAAACGCGATCGATATATTAAAACCTGCTCTGGAAGCAGCAGTTACAAATATAAAAACTGCTGCGGAACAGCCTGAGTTTGCTTCTTCCGGAGAAGTAGATCCATCAGCTCCTATGGTTGCCTTGACTTTTGATGATGGTCCATATTCACCGGTTACAGACCGTATCGTAAACAAACTGCAGGAATACAACGCACGAGCTACATTCTTTGTAGTAGGCAACCGAGTTTCATCTTTTTCCGACTCTGTAGCAAAAGCTGTTGCAGCAGGAAACGAAATTGCAAACCACACATGGAATCACACATCACTTACTACACTTTCCGGAGCTCAGGTTCATAAACAGATGAACGATGCGGATTATGCCATCAGCCTTGTCACCGGCAAACCAGCATCTCTCATGAGACCTGTAGGTGGTGCACACAACGCAACTGTAGATGCTTCTGTAGGAAAGCCTCTCATCATGTGGTCATTAGATACTCTTGACTGGAAAAACCGCAATGCTACTGCAGTGGCAAATGCCGTTCTCAACAACGTAAAGGATGGGGACATCATCCTGATGCACGACCTTTACAAATCAACTGCAGACGCATGTGATATCATTATTCCGGCACTAGCTGCCCGTGGATATCAGATGGTTACTGTCAGCGAACTTGCAGCAGCAAGAGGCGTTACACTTCATAACGGCTCTACTTACTCTGCAGTGAGACCGTAACAACCGTTTCGCCAATTAAAAAAAACAAAACGACCTGAGCATTTGCTCAGGTCGTATTTTTTATTCTGCTATAAAATTTGCATAGAGTTCAGGATATTTTTCCTCAAGAGAGAAAGATTTCATGTTTTCGTCGCAGAAAACAATGGTTGTGTATCCTGTAGTGATAATATGCTCTGTCACATAACTGTAGATTTCATAATCCACATTGAGAACCTTGCCTCTCACTTCTCGCACCATAGCTGTAACGCGAAGCTTGTCTCCAAAAGCAGCACCTTCTTTGTACTCGCAATGAAGAGCTACAACAGGAAAGACAATACCACCTTTTTCCCATCTTTCAAACTTTATGCCACACTCAGTCAGCAGCTTTGTGCGGGCAAGATCGAACCATTCTATGTATACCGGGTGATACGCCGTCCTCATGCCATCCAGATCTCTGAAGGCAACCGTTACATCTACAGATGCTTTTTTCATTTTATTTCACCTCTATCCACTCATATGCCAATCTCTGATCGCCATCTTCCAGATAGATTATACCACAATACTCAAAGCCTTGAGAATCAATAACTTTCTGCATTGGTTTATTATCTCTGTGAGTATCTATACGCAGATGATCATGCTTTTCTCTGGCAAAAGCAACACACTTGCTGAAGAATCCTGGAGTAGTTCCGTCACTGGCAACTCTGTGAAGCGTGCCGTAAGGCTCGTCAGAAATCCACTGACCGCCTTCGATGTATCCATAAGTAGGATCTTCGCCTTCCATGAGAGCAAATACGCCGCAAATAGCGGAGCTATCCACAACCAGGTCGTATTCATCCTTTATCATAACGTAGAGCTGTGCCTTTTCGATATCGTCCAGAAGAGTGTCACGATCAGGGTAGTTGCCGGCCCACTGAGTCGGGTTGCCTGTTTCGCGCATGTAAACTCTTGCGGATGCGTAGATGTCCAGTATTCTTTCTATTTCGGATGCTTTTGCATGTCTGATCATGATATTTCTCCCTGTTAATTATAGTGACTTATATCGTATCATGATAAATGTTAGCGAACAATATGTGATATAATGTATTAAATTGTTTTTTATCCGGGATGTTGATTGTCAGCACTTCCGGTTTTCAGAAAGGAGTACATATGTCCTTTATCAGTGTTTTTGACGTGCTTGGACCAAACATGATCGGTCCATCCAGTTCACATACTGCGGGAGCAAACGTCATTGCTTACCTCGCACAAAAGATGATAAACGGCCCAATCGTAAAAGTAACTTTTACACTTTACGGTTCTTTTGCAAAGACTTACAGAGGTCACGGTACAGACCGTGCTCTCGTTGGTGGCATTTTAGGTTTTGCTACAGATGACGTTCGCATCAGAGATTCTTTCGAACTTGCTACAGCAGCAGGTATCGATTTTACATTTATCCCAAACGATGTGGAGGAAGACGTTCATCCAAACACAGTAGACATCCTTATGGAAAACGCATCCGGGCAGACCATGTCAGTTCGTGGTGAGTCTCTGGGTGGCGGCAAGTGTCGTATCGTTAGGATCAACCAGGCTAAGGTTGAGTTCACTGGCGAATACAGCGCAGTTATTATCCTCCAGAAGGACAGACCTGGCGTTGTTGCCCATGTTACAAAGTGTCTCAGCGATCGCAATGTAAACATCGCATACATGAGAGTATTCCGCAGAGAAAAAGGCACTACAGCCTACACTATCGTAGAGTCTGACGGCAGGCTTCCAGAAGACATCTCAGCAG
>JAFYUX010000060.1 GCA_017549385.1 Bacillota bacterium | reverse complement strand
GAGGAAATGGTGAAAAAACTTGCCGACGCAGGCGTCAACCTCATCTATACCCATTTCTTCAAGGACCTTGAACTTGTCTTCCTCGTACAGAATATTTTTTACAATACTTCTGCCTGACATTACATTTCTGGGATGATTAGTAAAAGTGAAAACCGCACTCTTAATCCCCTTTTCCTTTGCAACAGAAACGGCTTTTTCTATAAGAGCCTGATGGCCTTTATGAACACCGTCAAAGTTGCCAAGGGCAACGGCAGTCTTTTCAATGTTTTTATCTATTTCAGCTAAACTTCTGAATATAATCATCTGACAAATACCTTATCCGCTGTAAATACTCTATTTTCTATGTTCAGTTTTGCAGTGCCTGCAAATCCCTCAGGACCGTAAACAAGAAATACGTCGCTGTGACGGCTACCTGGTTCCATGCTGTTCTGTCTTGTAATCTCAGCATTTCGCATGGCAACTTTGCCTCCGTTTACGTATTTTTTGTGTTCTGCTTCATCCAGAGTGACTGAGCCGAAATGAGTAAGCATACTGTCAGCAGGTCTGATAAATCTGCTCATATCAGCCTTCAGCGGTTCATCGTGTCTCACCGAGAGGATCTCTTCGCCGGGGATTCCTTCTGCTTCTGTGATAACGGCCAGCATCTCTTCCATTGTAACAGATTCATCTAAACGGAAGCTTCCGCTTGCAGTACGTACCAGGAAAGACATTGTTGCGCCGCAACCAAGTTTTTCACCGATATCAGTACAGATCGTGCGGACGTATGTACCCTTTGAGCAGGATACGTCAAACATTATTCTGCCTGGTTCTTCGAAAATGTGAAGTGGGTTGAGTTCATAAACTTCGATTCTGCGTGGTTCGATTTCTACTTCTTCGCCGTTTCTTGCGTATTCGTAGAGACGTCTGCCGTTGATTCTGATAGCTGAATACTTAGGTGGATACTGATCCTGTGGACCTACCATAGAAGCGAGCACCTCTCTCACCTGTTCTTCTGTTATCTTTTCGGCAGCTTCGGGATCTCCTCCAACAGTCTCACCCCAGATATCACCAGTGTCAGTGATTCTGCCAAGAATAAGTTCGCATCTGTAAGCTTTAGAATCTGATTCGAGATATTCTGCTGCGCGTGTAGCGCTGCCAACGCATACAGATAATACTCCACAGGCCATTGGATCAAGAGTACCTGTATGACCTATTTTTTTCATTCTGAGTATGCGTCGCATTGCTGTCACAGCGTCGTGAGAAGTCATTCCAGCCGGTTTCAGGAAATTGATAAATCCGTCCACTAGTAAGAATTCCTTTCTTTATATTTATGCTCTCTTTGCATCGTACTCAGCCATGACATCGTCAACAACCTTTCTGATGATTTCAAGAGCTTCTTCCATATTACCATAAATTGTGCAGCCAGCTGCGTGCTTGTGGCCACCACCGCCGAGGCTGAGACATACTTCTGATACGTTGACATAGTCTTTGCTTCTGAAGCCTACCTTGATCTCGCCAGGCTGCTTTTCTCTGAGGAACACAGCCATTTCTACACCCTTGATATCTCTGAGTGTAGCGTTGATGCCATCGCTTTCGCTAGTCTTTGCGTCACATGAATCATACATATCAAGAGTAACGTAAGCCATAGAGACTCTGTTGTCGCATCTCATCTCAAGGGTATTGAGAATTGTGTTTCTCAGCATGAGCTTCTGAGGACGAACACTCTGGAAAAGAGTGATGTTAAGCTGCTTTGTGTCGATACCGCGATCGTATAATTCTGCTGTGATAATATGTGTCTTTTTTGTTGTATTTGTGTACTGGAAATTGCCTGTATCAGTAACGATACCTGTGTAGATAGCTTCCGCCATCTCCTTGTCAATTTCCACGCCCATGAACTCGTATAACTCGTACAGGAGCTCTGTATTTGATGCTGCATCAGGGGCGATGAGGTTGATGTCAGCATAGTTGAACTCTGTCACATGATGGTCTATACAGATAGTCTTTTTGCCCGCAGAGAAGAACATTTTGTTTCTCTTTGGGAATCTGTCTGTGTTGCTGCAATCAAGAGCAACACAGAGATCTCTCTGAGGAACCTCAGTATTTTCGTCAACAAAAGTTACATATCCCTTATCAAGGAACTTGAGATTGTCAGCAATCTCATCTTCCATCATGATGTCTGCAGTCTTACCGAGATTGCGCATGAGTCTGCAGAAGGACGCGCATGAACCCATTGAGTCGCCGTCCGCAACCATGTGAGGGAAAATATATAAAGATTCAGCGTTAAGGAGCGCTTCTGTTATTTCTTTCATCACTTCTGCTCTAGCTACCATTTTTGCCATAACAGTCACCTTTATTCTTCGTCTGCTGGTTCTTCGTCTTTAGGAATATTAAGGCTGTCGATAATCTTAGACATGTGTCTGCCGTATTCAAGAGAGTTGTCAATCTTGAAAGACAGTTCTGGCACGTGTCTAACTTTAATCTGTCTGCCGATTTCCTTTCTCATAAAGCCTGCAGCACTCTTCATTGCTGCAAGGATTTCCTTCTTTTCCTGTTCGTCAGCATTTTCTGCAATGCTCTTACCGAGGATTGTAAGGAAGATCGTAGCATAGCTGCCGTCATCCGATACTTCTACGTCAGATACGCTCACCATTCTCTTCTGAAGGCGAGGATCTTTCAGTTCGAAAAGAATCATATTGCCTACGATCTTTTTAATTTCTTCGCCTAAACGGCCTGCTCTATAACCTTTGGCCATTATTTCTCCTTATATTACTTTCTTTCTACTTCTACCATCTTGAAGGCTTCGATGATATCGCCTTCCTTGAGGTCGTTGTAGTTTTCAATACCGATACCGCATTCATAACCACGGTTAACTTCCTTAGCATCGTCCTTGAATCTCTTTAAAGATGAAATCTTGCCTTCGTGGATAACGATACCTTCTCTTACGAGACGGATCTGAGCATTTCTTTCAACCTTACCGTCAAGTACATATGCACCGGCAATGATACCAACGTTTGGAACCTTGAATGTATTTCTAACTTCGATAGTACCGAGAACCTGTTCCTTGAATTCAGGATCGAGCATACCCTTGAGAGCTGCTTCTACTTCTTCGATTACTTCGTAAATTACTCTATATGTTCTGATTTCTACGCCGTCACGCTGAGCAACACTTGATACTGCCATGCTTGGTCTTACATTGAAGCCGATGATGATAGCACCAGTTGTGCTAGCAAGCATTACGTCTGATTCGTTGATCGCGCCTACGCCAGTGTGAACAATCTTAACACCAACATTTTCCTTCTTGAGCTTTTCAAGTGAAGATACGAGGGCACCAACAGAACCCATTACGTCAGCCTTGATGATGAGGTTGAGTTCCTTTAAGTCACCCTGTTCGATCTGGCTGAATAACTGTTCGAGAGTTACACCAGCAGACTTCTGCATGATTTCTTCTCTCTGCTTGCTCTTTCTGTTTTCTGCGATTTCACGAGCAACCTTATCTGAGCTTACTGCATTGAATGTATCACCAGCTT
>JAFYUX010000005.1 GCA_017549385.1 Bacillota bacterium | reverse complement strand
TCGGCTGGTTCGGTCATGACATCGCCATGGAGCTGCTTCGCGGCAGACTCCTGTACCGCCTGGGCTACTGGCGCCTGGCGGACCGTAAACTGACAGACTACCTGCGGCAGTAGACAGCCGCAAATGAATATTACAAAAAAAGAAGCCATCTCCCGAAGGAGATGGTTTCTTTATAATTCGTGTGAAAATAATGAAGAAGCTAAAATTCTTCCGAATTAACACATTTACGCGAATTCTTACTTGAATTCTTCGTAGAAGTTGTCAGACTTGGTTACAGTTGGAGCTGGAGCATAGTCTAACTGTCTGTCTGCAATGCCCAGAATTACTTCAGGCTTAACCCATGGTCTGTTCTGGATGCCGGAAGTTTCTTCGTGAGTCAGGTATCCCTTGTAAGTAGTCAGAGATCTTCTCAGGAAGCCGTCTCTTACGCAAGCTTCTTCCAGACCCAGGTTCATGATGTTTCTGAAGTGATGCAGAACACCTGCAGCATAAGCCTGAGAAGTGGAACCTGCGAATGCGCCAGGGATGTTGGATACGCAGTAGTGAACAACGCCTTCTTCAGTGTAGATAGGATCTTCGTGAGTAGTTTCGTGGAATGTTTCGATACAACCTTCGTCGTTGGAAACGTCTACGATTACGGAACCTCTTCTCATGGATCTTACCATTTCTCTGGTGATCATAGGTTCAGTAGCGTTCTTAGGCCATCTTACGCAGTTGATTACCAGGTCAGTAGTAGGCAGTTCCTTAGCAATGTTGTACTTGTTGGAGATGATGGTGTTTACTCTGCCATCGTACTTGGTAGCGATGTCTCTTAAAGCACCGATGTTGATGTCAGCTACAGTTACCCATGCACCCATGGTTACCAGAACTTCGATAGCACCCTTACCTACAACGCCGCAGCCGCAAACCAGAGCCTTGATACCAGGAGCAGCACCCAGACCGCTTACGAACTTACCGGAACCGCCGTTAGTGGAGCACATAGCCCACAGGCCCATGAAAGCACCGCCCTTACCTGCTGCTTCGCAGTTAGGGGAACCGTATCTGTGAGAGTCTTCTGCTGTGATGGAAATAACCTTCTTTTCCAGCAGAGCATCAACTTCTTCTCTATGACCAGCTGGGTGAATACAGGTGTAGATATACTGACCTTCTCTCATCAGGTCGTATTCGGAAGGTTCGATTTCCTTAACCTTTGCAACGAAATCGCATGTTGCGTAAATTTCTTCGTTAGTTTCTTTGATGATTGCGCCTGCAGCTGCATATTCGGAATCGTCGAAACCTGCCTTGAAGCCGGCACCGGAAGCTACATAAACTTCGTGGCCGTCACGGAGGATTTCGCTAACCTCAGCAGGTGTAGCGATTACTCTGGATTCGCCGATTTTGATGTCTTTAAGAACGCCAAATTTCATATTTTAATACCTTCTTTCAGTAAGTGTTGATTTGGTTTGAGGCAATGCAAAGGTTGCATAACCGCGATTTACCCTTTATTATAATCCTTCTTTTGGCAAGATTCAACACATTGGTTGCAATGGTAAATATTGACAGAAATGGGTCCTGGGTGTATAATACCAAATATTACCAAAAGGAGAAGGGGATACTATGAAAAAATTTTACCAGCCGAGGGGAGGCAAGAAAGGTCCATTTGCGTTAAGAGAAAACACATACCGGAGAACCTGGTATCTGATTGCGGATTATCCGTATTATAAGGCCATACAACAGGGGTGGATAGATGGTATGGTGTCAGGTGACCGCGATAATAAGGATATAGCAGAGAGCGCCGGTATAGCGGAGACTGTCTTTGAATATGATGTGAACAATGATCAATGCGAGAAATATATCTGGGCCATCGAAGAGGCGATTGCAGAGATGCCGCCATTATATGTGAAATATATTCTCAGTCATATAATAGATAAGCGATCATATAAGGAGATGGATGGTATCTCAGAAAGATCTTTGAAAATGTGGGTTCAGCGATTTATCTGGCACGTAGCACACAATTTAGGGGACGCATGATGATTTATATATGGTATAATAATTATAACTAGGCATTTGCGAATTACGATAACTGCCTATATAACGAATTGATCGCCCGGATACGGCGACAGGGGGAAATTAAATGGAAGAAAAAATTTTAAAAGGGAAAAAGGTTGCTGAATTAAAGGAAATTGCACGCACTTTTGGTATCGATGGATATGATGCCATGAAAAAATCGGAGCTGATTGAGGCGTTGATGGCAACAGAGAATAAAGGGGAAGAACCGGTTGAAACGACTGTCGTGAATGAGGACAGAGGCGTAGAACCAAACGAAAGTCAGAAGAACGGACAACGTTCAGTTGTTCCGGACAAGGCAGATAGAACAGAAATGGAAGGTTTCCTGGAGGTCAATCAGGATGGATTCGGATTCTTGAGATTTGATAACTTCGAAACCAGTGATAAAGATATATATGTGTCACCGGTACAGATCCGTAGATTTAATCTGAAAACCGGGGACAGAGTACGCGGTATCACAAGAAAACCTAGAGAAGGCGAAAAATTCGGAGCGCTGCTCTATGTTGTAACGGTAAATGATGATGAACCGGGAGTTGCAATCAGACGTCCGGATTTCGACGATTTGACGCCGATTTATCCAAATGAAAGACTGACGCTGGAAGACAATCCAAGAGAACTTTCCATGCGACTCATAGATTTAATTGCACCGATTGGTAAAGGTCAGCGAGGACTGATTGTTGCGCCGCCTAAGGCCGGCAAGACAACACTTCTGAAGAATATTGCCAACAGCATCGAAAAGAAATACCCAGAGGTTGAAATGATCGTGCTGCTGGTGGATGAGCGTCCGGAAGAGGTTACTGACATGAAACGTTCCCTGAGAGACGGCGATGTGATTTATTCCACATTCGATGAAACTCCTGAGCATCATGTGAAAGTAGCCGAACTGACACTTGCGCGTGCCCAGAGAATGGCGGAACACGGTAAAGATGTAGTTATCCTGCTGGACAGCATTACAAGGCTGGCGAGAGCGTACAACCTGGTGGTACCGGGATCAGGCAGAACTCTTTCCGGAGGATTGGATCCGGGGGCGCTGCACAAACCAAAGAAATTCTTTGGTGCTGCACGTAATATCGAAGAGGGCGGAAGTGTAACGATTCTGGCAACTGCTCTGGTTGAAACAGGAAGCCGTATGGACGATGTTATTTTCGAAGAATTTAAAGGTACAGGTAATATGGAACTGCACCTGGACAGAAAACTTTCTGAAAAACGTATCTTCCCTGCACTGGATCTAAATAAATCAGGAACAAGAAAAGAAGATTTACTGATGACTCCTGAGGAACTGGAAGGCATCTGGAACATGAGACGTGCACTGTCCGGCGGCAGAACGCAGGATGTGGCAGAGGTTATTATTGATAATCTGGCTCATACAAGAACCAATAAAGACTTCCTGAATGTAATCAAAAAAATAAAATTAGAGGGATAAGATGGATTTAAAGAAGATATTTTTAAAGGACGCCTGCCCGACAAAAATCGGGGGACAGGCTGTTCTGGACGGAATCATGATGAAGGGTGCTGACCGTACAGCGGTGGCAGTGAGATTCCCTAACAAGGACATTCATATTAAAACTGAAAAACTGAAAGAACCTTCAAAGTGGATGAAATATCCGATGATCAGAGGCGTTGTGGCGTTTGTGTCTTCTCTGGTGATGGGGACTAAAACACTGATGTATTCTGCGGATGTACTGGAAAGCTATGATGGACCCGATGCTGTAGAATATGAAGAAGATAAGGTATCTCTGTGGCTTGAAAAACACTTCGGCAAAAATAAGGCATGGAATATCATGCTGTATGCATCCGTGGTAATTGCACTGGTTATGACGATCGGTATCTTTATTATTCTGCCTACAGCGGGAGTGAACTGGCTGAACCACTTCACAGAAAATGAAGTGTTATTGAATCTGGCAGAAGGTGTCCTGCGAATTATATTGTTTATAATATATGTGGTGCTTATTTCTAAAATGGAAGATATACAGAATGTGTTCCGTTATCATGGCGCTGAACATAAGTGTATTCACTGCTTCGAAAATGGACTGGAGCTGACGCCGGCTAATTGCCAGACGTTCTATACACTGCACCCAAGATGCGGAACAAGTTTCCTGATGTTTGTAATGGTAATCAGCCTGATTCTGTTCTCTCTGCTGGGATGGCCGAACCTGTTCTGGAGAATCGCTTCCAGACTGCTGCTGCTGCCGGTAGTTGCAGGGCTCTCATACGAGCTGCTGAGATGGGCGGGACGCAGTGATAACGCTGTTGTAAAAGTGCTGAGCATGC
>JAFYUX010000059.1 GCA_017549385.1 Bacillota bacterium | reverse complement strand
TACGCAATCTTTTTGCCGCCACCCATGATGCAGATACCGAATGCTGCAGCAAGGATAATACCAACGATAATCGGTGTAGTCGCTGGGTTGTAGAATCCGTATGCCTTAAATGAGTCAGCCACGTTAAATGATGCTACAAGATTGAAGCCCACCATGTAAGTGAGAATCATAAAGATCGCATATGCGATACCAAGCCAGCGCTTGCCGAGAACGCTTTCGATGTAGTAAGACGGACCACCGTAGCAGCTGCCGTTTTCGCCTCTACGCTTGTAAATCTGAGCAAGAGTACCTTCTACAAAAGCTGTAGCCATACCGAGACATGCGATTAACCACATCCAGAATACTGAGCCAGGACCACCAAAGCAGATAGCAGTTGAAACACCTGCAATATTACCTGTACCAACTCTTGATGCTGTAGAGATCATCATAGACTGGAATGCAGAGATGGAGTCGCCATCCTTGTCAGCCTTTGGTTCGAAGATAATCTTAAAAGCTTCTCCAAGGAATCTGAACTGAACGCCTTTAGTTCTGAGGGTGAAATATATCCCGCCACCTACCAGCAGGATGATAAGAATGTAGGAGTAGAGGGCGTTACTGATACTGCCTACAAGGTTACCGTAGATTTCTAACATTTTACTCTCCTGATAACTAATGATTGATATAACTTTTTAATCTATGTTGTTTAATAATTTATATAAGTATTTAGACATAACCTTAATAGCATACCATAAAATCAGTAGAAATGCACTTACAAAAATACTCAAATCCTATGAAAATCAAAGCTTCCGAGGGTTCCGTCCACTATATTATCTGACTGATGTAAAACGGTGTGATATAATAGCTCTGTATGAATAAAAGAGATCCGATGACATCCGTCATCAACGGTTTTATTAAGAAATGGTACAGATATGGACAGATTAAAAGATTTAAATCTTTCAGATAATTTACCGGAAGGCCTTGAGCTTGTCCGTGACGAAAAAGGCCTTGCTCTGGTTTCAGAAGATCAGGTGATGCGTGGTGATTACACAAAGATGATCAACCGCGTAAAGCAGCATGCCATCAATAAAGAACTGCTGGCAAAAGTGGCAAAGATAAAAGGTGAAGAGGATCTTGTGGCAGTAGATGCTACAGCAGGTCTTGGCGAAGATTCACTGTTGCTGGCTGCTGCAGGTTTCAAGGTTATCATGTTTGAACGCAATCCTGTTATCTATCAGCTCCTTTGCGACACTATCCAGAGAGCTGCTGAGATTCCAGAACTGACTGATATAGTTGCCTGCATGTATCCACACAATATGGACAGCATGGAAGCCATGAAGATTATGGCTGAAGGAGATGCAGATACTATTGCGCAGGTATTTGGCGGCCTTCTGTCAAAGATGCCTGATGTGATACTGCTGGATCCTATGTTTCCAGAACGTCAAAAGAGCGCTCTGGTAAAGAAAAAGCTTCAGATGATTCAGAAGCTTGAGATTCCGTGCACTGACGAGATGGAACTTTTAAAGACAGCTATGGAAGTAAAGCCCAAAAAGCTGGTTATAAAAAGGCCGCCAAAGGGCCCTTATCTGGCAGGCATCAAGCCGGATCATTCACTGCAGGGTAAGGCTGTCAGATTTGACTGCTTTGTAAACCCTTATGACAGAATTCATAAATTTGAATGGGATTAATATTGTATGGAAATTGAAAATTCATTTTTCGGTACAGAAAAGGTCTGGAAAATATTATTTAAGTTGGCGCCGCCTGTTATGCTGGCCCAGCTGGTTCAGGCCATGTACAACATCGTCGACAGCTACTTTGTAGGTCAGATCTCAAACGATGGCCTGAACGCCCTGTCCGTGATATTCCCTCTTCAGCTCCTGATTATGGCGCTGGGAATCGGCACGGGGGTCGGGGTCAACACGGTTATGGCCAGGATGTACGGGCAGCAGAACCCCCGTGCAGCTGAAGAGGTGGCAGGGACAGGCACACTGCTTGCAGTGTGCAGCTGGGCCGTTTTCGCCTTTTTGTCCTTCGTCTTTATGGGATTTTATGCAGATATCTCTGCCGAGTCTCAGGAAGTAAGCCGTCTCGCTGTTACTTACGGCAATATCGTCTGTGTCGGCAGTTTAGGCATGTTTCTTGAAAGCTGCTGGACGAAGATTCACCAGGCACGAGGAAATATGAAGCGACCTATGGTCGCGCAGGTGAGCGGAGCTCTCGTAAATATAGTACTGGACTTTGTGCTGATATTTGGCGTTGGTGATTTTATACCGGCTATGGGAGTTGCCGGGGCAGCTATCGCATCGGTTATTGGTCAGTTTGTGGCAGCATTTATCGTCTTTCCAGGTGGTAGCGGCAAGTTACCCACTATCGGAAAACGCAAGTTCGCAAATGCAGATGCAGATGGCAGCTTAGAATCAGTTGCTTCATATATAAAGCAGATTTATCGTGCAGGCATTCCGTCAATTGTGATGCAGGCACTTTATACCGTCTATATTATGGGCCTCAATCTTATACTGGTATCCTTTAGCGATGCTGCAGTTACTGCCCTTGGGCTATACTATAAGCTGCAGACATTTTTCTTTATCCCGATTTTCGGGTTTGAGACTTGTATCGTGCCGGTTATCAGTTACAACTACGCCATTGGCAGCACAGCAAGATGCAGAAAGATTCTGTGGGATTCCTGTGTGTTTGGCATGGTGTTTATGCTGGTGGGCATTGTGGGATTTGAGTTTTTCCCGTGTCAGCTTATCGGTCTTTTCTCTGATGACAGTCTTGTAATGGAAATAGGTGTGACTGCTTTCCGCAGGATAGGCCTCAGTTTTTTACCGGCTGTTTTCTCTCTGCTGATTCCGGTTTTCTTTCAGGCACTGGAGATGGGCAAGGAAAGTCTGGCTGTGACATTGCTCAGACAGATTGTACTTCTTGTACCTGTTGCATGGGCATTATCCTTTGCAGGCCTTGATTATGTGTGGTTTACGTTCCCAATATCAGAAATTTTAACTTGCGTTCTGGGGTTAATACTGTATATCAGGCTATACAGAAAATGGGAAATGTGATAAAATCAATTGT
>JAFYUX010000058.1 GCA_017549385.1 Bacillota bacterium | reverse complement strand
GTGTTTTTATGATTGAAATAAAGATGCCCCGACATATAGAAGAGATGATTAGTCGTGTAGAAGCTGCAGGCTTTGAGGCTTATGCAGTTGGAGGATGTATCAGAGATACTCTTGCCGGCAGATCAGATCTTTATGACTGGGATATGTGCTCGTCGGCGGAGCCGTCTCAGATTATGGAGATATTCTCTGACAGAAAGGTTATTCCTACAGGTATAAAACACGGAACGGTCACTGTTATTTCAGAAGGGGAGCCTGTGGAGGTTACGACTTTCAGGGCGGAGGGCGACTATTCTGACAGCCGTCATCCTGACAGTGTCTGTTTTGTAAAGGATATCAAAGAGGATCTTGCTCGTAGAGATTTTACTGTAAATGCTATGGCTTATGCTCCATCAAAGGGTCTTATAGATCCTTTTGGAGGACGCAGAGACCTTGAGGCAGGTATCCTAAGATGTGTAGGTGACCCTGTAAAGAGATTTACAGAAGATGCTCTGAGAGTGCTTAGAGGGCTCAGATTTATGTCTCAAAAGGGGCTTGAGGCAGAGCCTGAAACTGACAGAGCAATCAGATCGGAGTTTTGGAGACTGGGCAATATTGCTCAGGAACGCATTACTTCCGAGTTCATAAAGCTCATGTGCGGTGATTATGCTGCAGATGTGGTGGACAGATACCAGGAGGTTTTCTGTTTCCTCATTCCTGAGCTTAAGGCTGAGATAGGTTATGATCAGCGCAGTCCGTATCACAACAGGACGGTTTGGGATCACACTATCTGTGCAGTGAGAAATGTACCGGCAGAGCCAGACCTGAGAGTGGCTATGCTGTTTCACGATATTGCAAAACCTGTTGTGGGTGTGCTGGACGACAATGGCAGAGGTCGTTTTGTGGGGCATCCTGCAAAGGGAGCGGAGATGGCTGACGAGATTCTTCGCCGCATGAAATTCCCAAATGATCTCAGGGAAAAGATTGTAGAACTGGTGCGTTATCACGATTTAAAGATGCAGCCTGACAGAGTTTCTGTGAGAAAGTGGCTTGGCCGACTGACTCCGGAGCTGTTCTTCAGACTGATGTATGTGAGATACGCAGATTCTACAGGTAAATATGAGAAATACATCAAAGAAGCTGAGGATAAAAACCAGGCGTTGAGAGTTATTGCAGAGGCTATTCTTGCAGATGGGGATTGTTTCACAAAAGAAGCTCTAGATGTTTCAGGGGCTGATGTCATGGCGGCAGGTTATATCGGCAGAGAAATCGGAGATGCTCTTGAGTGGCTTCTTGATGAAGTAATAGAAGGCCGTCTTGAAAATCAAAAGGATATTTTGATTGAGGGGCTTAAAAAGAAAGAGAGTTAGTTTTATGTCAGGATTGTGTTTGATACTTTCCGGCGCTCCTGAGTGCTATATACCAAAACGGTGCCGACAGGCGGATTATATTATCGCCTGCGACCACGGATACGCTCATTCACTGAGACATGGTGTTGAGCCTGACCTTGTAGTGGGGGACTTTGATTCGTATGACGGTCATATAGCTATAGGGCTGGAGGTTATCCGCACGATTCCTGAAAAGGATGATACCGATACCATGATGGGGCTTAAGGAGGCTATCGCCAGAGGATATAAAAATATCGTTGTGGCCGGAGGTCTCGGAGGTCGTATCGATCATATGATGGCAAACATCGGGTTGCTGGTTTATGCCGCTGATCAGGGTGTTATGTGCCAGCTGGTAGACCAGCATCATCAGATATTTTCACTGAGAAACGGTTCCTGTCGCATCAAGAGGGGGCAGTGGAAAAACGTTTCCATATTTGCTGCTGATACTGAGGTTCCTGGAGTGACGCTGGAAGGATTTAAATATCCTCTGGAAAATTACACTCTTACAAGCCATTTCCCGCTGGGAGTCAGCAATGAGTTTGCTGAGGATGAGGCTCGTATCACCGTTGGTGACGGGACTCTTATCGTAATCTTAACGGATCAGAAATAAAGCGGTGAGTTTAAAAATCTTGCGAAAGGAGTGAGATTGTTTATGATAGATTTCCACACACATATTATTCCAGACATTGATGATGGATCTCACACTGTTGATGAGTCTATAGAAATGCTCAAAATGTGTTATGCCCAGGGGATGGATACTGTAATTCTCAGTTCCCATTTCAGACTTGGCGAGCACAGGATCAAGTCTTATCTCAAGGATCGTCAGAATCGTCTTGATATGATTCGTGACGCTCTTACAGACGAAGAACGCAAGATTATACCAAAGATTATTTTAGGCTGCGAAATTGAGTACCATTCTTCTATAAATTCCTGGGACTATCTGGGTGAACTGGCTATCAAGGGTACCAACTACGTTATGACTGAAATGCCGTTTATTCCGTGGTCAAAAGAAGTTGTAAACAATATAGACAAGATTGCTCTCAATACGCAGTTTACTCCGATTCTGCCGCATATAGACAGATACTTCCACACATTCACAAAGGAGTCATATATCAGACATTATTTTGATATGCCAGAAGTTCTGCTCCAGATGAATGCGATCTATATCAACAACTACAACAATATCCAGTTCTACAAGCCGCTTTTTGACAATGGTATTATAGACATTATCGGTTCAGATTGTCACGGTACTGAGTGGAGACCGCCGGATCTGGGCAGATCTGTAAAGATGCTCAGGGAAGTATGCGGTCAGGAGCTTGTCGATCGTATCGACAGAACTGGCAGAGAGATTATAAAGAACGCGATTTACGAGGAAATGTAATGGGAAAAAGAAACAATAAAAAATTACTCAGAATAATTGCTCTGGTAATCGCAGGTATTTTTCTTGCAACAACACTGCTGGGCTCATGTATGTACATAGCCTGGGCAGATACATCAGAAGATTATTTTGTCAACCAGGAGGTAAAATCATGAAATGTCCATATTGTGGTAAGGAAATGGTAAACGGCAAGGTTAAGAGTGCAAAAGAAATTTTCTTTGCATCAGACGAGGAAAAGCTTGTTTTCTTTGCAGAAGTAGAAGAAGACGAAGAAATATTATTAAGCTCCAACAACTGGACAAGTCCGAGCTGCGTTGCTTATCACTGTATCGCCTGCAGAAAGGTAGTTATGGATTACGCTGCTGAGGTTAAATAGAAATTCAAACACTCAGGAAGGTATTGCAATGAATATAATTCAGACCTTTTACAATAATTTAGCCTTTCATTACCATAAGCTTTTTCTGGACTGGGAATCCTCAACAAAAGGACAGGCTGCTATTCTGAATAAAATTTTTAGAGACAACGGTTTTGACGATACCTCCGGTATCCTGGATTGTGCCTGCGGCATAGGAACTCAGGCTATTGGTCTG
Organism: Bacillota bacterium; assembly: GCA_017549385.1. Lineage (GTDB taxonomy): Bacteria > Bacillota > Clostridia > Peptostreptococcales > Anaerovoracaceae > RGIG7444. The sequence continues at coordinate 2,368 of JAFYUX010000058.1, read as the reverse complement.
GCGGAGCTTGGTTATAAAGTGACTGCCTCTGATTTCAGCCAGGGGGCTCTGGCAGAAGCCAGGGAGCGCGCTGAAAAACGTGATGTAAATATCCGTTTTGAGCAGGCGGATTTCTGTGCACTGTCAGAAACATTTTCAGAGCAGTTTGATATAGTTATCGCTATGGACAATGCGTTGCCTCACATGCTCACAGAGGGAGATCTGGAAAACGCCATCAGAAGTATTACAGAACGGATTTCGTCAGGTGGCATATTTGTTGCCAGCATTAGAGACTATGATGCATTGCTGGTAGACAAACCTGCATATTCTTCACCATACATTCATAAGACTGATAAAGGCCAGAGGGTTTCCTTTCAGACATGGGAATGGAATGGAGAATGTTACAAATTGATTCAGTATATCATTGATGATGAAGACTCCACTCAGGTTGCCAGATTTGAGTGCAAATACAGGGCGACACGCAGAGAAGAGATTACAAATATGCTCTTATCCAATGGTTGCAGTCAGGTAAAATGGCTGTTTCCGGAGAAAACGGATTTTTACCAGCCGATAGTTGTGGGCAGAAAATAATTAAATACATACATAAAAAATCCCGCGTTCATGATGAACGCGGGATTGATTTTTATCTGAAATTTTCTGGACGGCTGCAATATATTGCGATGGCCTTTGATGCGAATTCGCCACATCCTGGGCCACCAAATGAATTGATGTTTTTAGTGTATTCACCGCCATCGCCATACATCTGTCCAAGGCCTGAGAGTACTTCCTGAGTACAAGTGTAGAAGTGTTCTGTCATAAAATACTGAAGCTTTTTTACCTGCATCTGTACTACAGTGTCAGATGGATCTTTGTCCTGAAGACGTCCAAACTGTGCGATGATAGCCATCATTCGTGCGATGATATCGTTGAGCTGTTCCTGAGTACGATTCATGCTCTTTTCCTGGAACTCTGCAAATGTGTCAGTTTCTCCCCAACGCTGTTTTGCTTCTTTGTCATAGTAATTGTTATCGAATATTGCCATAGGTCATTTCTCCTTTTATGATTTTTAATATTTTTTCCAGGTTCCCGGTAACAGGAATATTACTACAGGCATGATTTCGAGACGGCCTGCCAGCATGTCTATGCAGAAAACTAATTTTGAAAGATTAGAGAAATTTGCAAAATTACATGTTGGGCCAACGCCACCGAGACCAGGGCCTACATTGTTGATTGCAGATATAACGGCTGTAGTAGTAGTCTGGAAATCAAAGTTGTCCAGCGAAACGATAAACATGGAAAGAACCATGAGTACAACATAGAAAACAAGATATCCAAAACAGTCATTAATAACAGCAGGGTTTACAATTTTTCCATCTACTTTGATAATCTGAACGCTTCTTGGGTTTGCCATTTTCTTAAGATTAGCTTTTGCTGCCGTGAACATAAGAGCGAGACGGGAAACCTTCATACCGCCGGAAGTAGAACCTGCACATCCACCCACGAACATCAGAGATACCAGAATAATCTTTGAAAATCCAGGCCACAGGTCGAAGTCTACAACAGCGTAACCTGTAGTACTCATCATTGTAGCAACAGAAAATGCAGAATACTTGAGTGCTGTATAGAATGAGCCGTACATTTTCCAGATGTTTAATGTGATTGCTAAAATCGCACCAAAGAAGATGAAGAGGAAATGTTTGATTTCTGAAATTTTAAATGCCTCTTTTGCTCTTTTCATGATAATGAGGAAGTAAACATTAAAATTTATTCCAAAGAGGAACATAAAGGTTGTGATTACCCATGTTATGTAATCACTGTTGTAATATGCTATACTGCTGTTCTTCAAACTGTAGCCGCCGGTGCCTGCTGTGCTGACAGCATGGATAACGCTGTCGAAAAATGGCATTCCGCCTGCCCATAGAAGTACAAATAAAGCCAGCGTGAGTGCACAGTAAATTACGTAAAGCAGGATAGCAGTATCTTTCATGCGAGGCACAATTTTTGAAACCTTTGGTCCAGGACTTTCTGCCCTCAGAAGGTGGATTGTACTTTCGCCCTTCATAGGAAGGAACGCCAGCATAAAGAGCAGGATACCCATACCTCCCAGCCAGTGTGTAAAGCTACGCCAGAAAAGTATGGAATTGCTTAAGGCTTCTATGTCGTTGATAATGGTTGAGCCTGTGGTTGAGAAACCTGAAAGGGTTTCAAATACAGCATCCAGATAACTTGGTATGCTTCCGCTTATAACAAAAGGTAACGCGCCTACAAGACTCATGATGGTCCAGGATAAAGTTACGATTATAAAGCCATCTTTTGCTACAATCGGGCGGTTTTCTTTTTTTACGCGAGTTAAGAGAAATCCCAGTAAAAGCGCGAATATTATGGTTAC
>JAFYUX010000057.1 GCA_017549385.1 Bacillota bacterium | reverse complement strand
CCCATCAGTGGTTCTCTTCATGGCAGCAAGCGCAGCAGCATTTATCGCAATCCCCGAAAAGTCAGATATCTTCTGGGTATCATTTGCAGCTATAGTGGCAGCATTTGGACTCTCAATCTTCAGCGGATTTAAGACAGCAGAAGATACAGATACACCATCCTGTTTCATGTTCTCAACAATCTCAGGTTTCCACTTCACTACTGTTGTGGCATCAATCCTGATCTTTGCAGTAAAATTCCACATTGCAATCCGCTACTATGCAGCACTCCAGGTACTTATCCTTGGAGTATTCGCAGCACTGATCATCCTCGGCGATGCAGGCCACAATTACATCCAGGCACAGGAAGAAGAACTCAGAAACCACAGCTCATTCAACAGAAAATAACAATCTCCAATAAAATAAATTTTCCTTCCTAAATGCCATTTGTAAGGAATAGAAAGAACCCGCTGCACAGCCAATGCAGCGGGTTCTTTTGTTAAATAAAAAAATTTTAAAAAAGTTTTAAAAAAATAAAACCGGAAGCACTTTTTTACAGTCTTACTTAATGAAAGCGATAAACAGTCGCTAAATCAATCGAAATAAAACAACTGATAAATAAATCGCAACAAACGGAGGAATACAAAATGACAACTAAGACTAATAACAGATTTTCAATGACAGCAGCTATCACTTTCGTAGCAGCAAGCATCGCAGCTTTTATCGCAGTTTCAGCCAAGACAGAAATCTTCTGGATTTCATACATTTCACTGTTATCAGTATTTGCTATGGCATTCTTCTTCCAGAAGTTAGCTTCAAAAGACACAGATAAATCATCTTCATTCGTTCTTACTACTATTTCAGGTATTCATGCTGCAACTGTAGTTACGGCAATCCTGATATTTGCAGTAGGCCTTAACGTAGCACCACAGTTCTATGCAGCGATTCACTTTCTGATCCTGGGCGGCTTCGCATCGCTTCTTCTCCTTGGGGATGCTAACCAGAAGTACATCCAGGTTCAGGAAGCAGCGCTCAATTATCATACTTCATTTAATAAAAACAGCACTTACGTTCAGATTCTTATGAACAACACTCAGGCATAATCTAAAAAGAAAATAACTCTCCAATTTCCTTTATAAAAGAGGGAGGAGAGCAATACCTCATAAACTCTGATGTCCCTCGGGACTTTCAGCAGTATATGTGGTCTTGCTCTCCTCTCTTTATTTATTACAAATATCCTCTTATATCCCTTGCCAGATCGCTTTCCACTGTTATGAGTCTTTTAGTAATATCCTTAGACTTTTCATCAGCCGCTTTATACTGGTTAAGATATTTTGAAAGTGATTTAACCCCCATGTTGCAGCCATCAGTTATGAGATTTGCTACCGTCTGATCGGATTCGTCCATCATCATCTTAGCGTTTGTCTTTATCCATGACATACCTTTTGCCATAGGATTCGGATCTTTTCCTGTATCAGAATAATTCGCCAGCATACCTCGTATTTCTGTTCCAAGTTTCTCGTGGGCAGATTTGCTGTCCTTCAACTGCTTTTTAAAAGTCTGATCCTTAACGTTGTCGAAGACATCGTCAATGCTGGAGATGCCCATCTTTATTCCCGCATCGCATTCGCGAAGCAATCTGATTGTATCGTTTTCTATCATTTTATATCCTCCTTTTATTCCTTAGATTTGCCATTCCGGGATAAAACAATACGCATCTGAATATAAAAAAATCCTCCGAAACTCTCTTGAATTTCAGAGGATAATTTTTCTTTTTTTATAATTTTAACCAGTCAGACTATCTTGCTCTTGATTTGATAAGACGGTCAATCTGTCTGTTTGTATCACGCTTTGCGATGTCCTGACGCTTGTCGTAAAGTTTTTTACCACGAGCGATACCGATTTCCATCTTTGCCATTCCTTTTTCGTTAAGGTAAATGCTGAGAGGAATCAGTGTAAGTCCCTGCTGAGAAAGAATCGCGTCAATCTTTCTGATCTCAGATCTGTTTAACAGGAGCTTTCTTGGGCGCATAGGATCAACATTGTAGATGTTGCCGTGATCGTACGGGCTGACGTGCATGCTGTAGACGAAGACTTCGCCATGCTCAACCTTTGCAAAGCTTTCCTTGAGGTTAACCTTGCCCTGCCTGATGGACTTTATCTCAGTACCAGTAAGTACAATGCCTGCCTCGTATGTGTTTTCTATAAAGTAATCGTGACGCGCCTTTTTGTTTTGCGCGATCATTTTTCTTGCCATAATAGCCTCCTTTTTACCGGAAGTCTGCTATGCTGCATCCTGCTGTGCCGGATCCACATAGTTTCCGTAAAGTCCGCCGATTTTGTTGAACGGGAAGAGTCTCACAACAGCCTTACCTACCAGCAGGTCTTCTGCTACAAAGCCTACCGCAGGGTCTCTGCTGTCTACGCTGACTACTCTGTTGTCACCCAGGAGGAAGAGCTGTCCGTCAGGAACCACCGTCTCATCCATGCCGCCGTTTGTGTAACCATCCCTCGTATATGACTCTACCAGAGCCACACCGTTTCTGTAAACCACACCGTCTCTGATGGCAACTGTGTCACCACCCTTTGCGATAACTCTCTTGATAAGGAGTTTCTGGTCGCCTTCTGCTGTCTCCAGCTCGCTCTTAAACACCACGATTTCGCCGTAATCAGGAGATGCACCAAACTTGTATGGTAACTTCCACATGATGAGATAATCACCGTTTGTAAGTGTGTTGTCCATCGAATGCTGCTGAACAATAGTAGGTGTAATAAACTGAGCAATAATGAGTGCGATCACTACCGCGATCACGATATCTCTTATCCATGCCATTGGTCCAGACCCCTTTGACTTTTTCTTATCTTTATCTGCAGCCACATCATCAACAGCCTTTGTTTCTGCCACTTCAGCAACAGTTTCTGTTGCCTGCGTTTCTGCATTTGCAATATTCTTTTCTTCCATTAATTTTTCCCCTTTTTATAGTACTAAAACAGTTCTCCCTTTACCTTTGCAAACATAGCAGGAAGTTCTGCTTCTATAACCTTGCCTTTGAGGTAAGCAAGGTGTTCTCCTGCCTCATTAAACTGAAGTTTATATGCGTGAAGAAGCTGTGTTGTAAGCCCGAAACGCTCTGAGAGCTTTTTATTTACCGCTGGCTTGCCGTATTTTGCGTCACCAATAACTGGATAACCTGCACTTGCCATGTGAGCTCTAATCTGGTGTGTACGACCTGTTATAAGCTCTACTTCTGCAAGTGTGTAGCCAACTCTGTTTTCCAGCGGGCGAGCAATGGTTTCGATTTCTTTTTCGCCGTCAGCAGAGCTGTCGGATACCTTTACCATGTTGCGGGATTCGTCCTTTGTAAGGCTGCCCTTGAGGTGGATTTCCTTTGTAAGGTTACCAGCCAGGATAGTCAGGTAGAACTTGCTCACTGCATTTTTTTCTCTGATGAGAGCGTTGAGCTCACGAAGAGCTGTGCTGTTTTTGCCAAAGAGAACAAGGCCTGTTGTGTTACGGTCCAGTCTGTTTGCTGCTGCAGGCACAAAGCTGCGCTCAAGTCTAGGATTGTACTCCTGCTTTTCGATAAGATAATCGATAACCTGGTTTACAAGAGTGTTTTTCTTTTCTTTGCCGTCACCGTGAGTCAGAAGACCGAATGGCTTGATGACTGCGATGATGTTTTCATCCTCGTATGCAACAGTAAAGTTTTTGCGGGCACCAGTTGATTTTGCTCTGGAAACTGCAAACTTTTCCAGAACATCATCAGGAATGTAAAGTGTAATCTCGTCGCCTTCGTGAATCACTGTCTCGTTTTTGCCACGAGCACCGTTGATCTTTACGTCTTTTCTTATAATCTTGTATATATAGCTGAGAGATGCTCCGTTGAGATACTTACGGAGAAATCTGTCGAGACGCTGTTCTGCGTCGTTTCTTGTTACTGTTATTTTTTTCATTGACTTTACCCCAATTCAATCTATTATATCTCACTTTCGCCAATGGTTACAATAGTATAAATCTTCACCTGTCCTTCATTGTCTATTTCCCTGTTTTGTGGTAACATTTGAATGATAAGGACTTTACGATGGCTCCGCCATCCCGTTCTAAAAATATTTCCTAACGTAAAAGGAGCATAAAATATGAGAAAAATCAAAGATTTAATATACAATACCAGCGATATTCTGGTTGTTCTTCTTATCATTCTTGTAGCTCTTGGCATCATCGGCTGGAGAGTAGACGTTATCATGACTGAGTCTGGTGGCGAAGACGCAGGTATGTTCCGTTCAGTTGCAGTAAAAGCTGTAACTATGGTAGAAGAT
>JAFYUX010000056.1 GCA_017549385.1 Bacillota bacterium | reverse complement strand
TTCTTCTTTTTCTTTTTCTGGTTTGGATGTATAGTCTGCTTTTTGGCAGGAGCTGACATGCCCATGCCCATAGTACCCATAGCATTTAATCCTGCCATCGTTGACATAGCCTGGGCAGCCATATCAGGGTTTGCCTTTTCAAGAAGTTCTGGATGATTTCTGATGTACTCAGTGATGTCATCGCCTGTGCTGCCGCTCTGCATCATTTCCTTGTAAGTGCCTGCTTCCTTCATGGCATTTACAGCATTTACTTCGTTTGAAACGTCGATTAATTCGCAGAGATTTCTCCAGTCCTGTAAAGTAACCTGATTAATAACATCCGAGAATGCTGTAGTTTCCTTGATGTACTGCTTTGTGATTTTGAAAGCTTCCTCATCATCAACAACATCTTCTTTGCACTTGTTGTCCAGATATTTTCTGAACTTAATCATAACGGTGTTGTCTTTTGGCGGAAGAACCTTGCCAAAGTTTGGCATGTATTTATCGATGTATTCCTGAAGAGCTGCATCTCTATACTGTTCTGGTGTTTCCATATGGAGAGTGAACAGAGAAGAGAACATGGCTCTAAATACGTCCGCTTTTCTCATGATTTATCCTCCGAGTCTAAATATTTCTTGTTTCACGTAGAATATTTTACCACAAACAGTGGTTATTTTAAACCCGTTTTTATCCCTTGCATCATGCCAGTAATTGCCGTCGAATCCAGCCCTTCCTCTGTGTAGATATAATGTTATTATTTGAACGTTCAATGAATTTATGTTATATTCGGGGACAAGATGTTAGTCTCAATTAACATTTAAGCTCGACACAAAGAAAGTGATTTACACATGACAAATCTTACAGATTTTTTACTTACACGGGATTTTCCAGACGATCGTATTCAGTCTTATTATAAAAACCAGCCCTATACTATCGGCGAATATCGTACAGTTATTCCAGAGCTGGAATCAAAACTCAAAGAACTCAACATCCCTGCCAACGCATCCGCGTTGCTGGTTCTCGATGATTCACTTATTGCAGTTTCATTTTTCTTAGCCTGCATCAGATACGGAATCATTCCTATTTTAGCCTCTTCATTTACGATGGACGGAGCCATCGACAGAATCATCGAAGCTGCAGATCTCACCCTCTTAGTTTCTGACGGCTCAAGAGATCTGTCACAGTTTAAGAATAGAGTTATTCTTGCAGAACTTACAGGTGATGCTCGACCTGGACATGCTGTACTTTCACTGACAAACGACCCAGCTGATATTCAGCATAAGCATATCGATGCTTCAGAGCTTGCATTCTTCCTGACTACATCCGGTAGCACAGGTCTGCCAAAAATCGTAAAACACCTTCATAGTGGTATGATTTTTGCAACTCGTACCTACGGTGTAGAGACACTCAAGGTAACAGCTGATGACAGGATTTATTCCATTGCAAAGACAAGCTTTGGATACGGTCTTTTCAACAATCTTACCAGCAGAAGATTATGGAGTTTGGCGGCGTAAAAGATGTTGTTGTAACAAAAGCAACTATCGGAGGTGTAGACAAACTTACATCAGCCCTTATCGTAGAACCTGATTTTGCCGGCACAGAAGAGCTAGATAAATATTTAAAGACTGAGCTAGAAGCTTATAAAGTTCCAAAGAGATATCTCATCATGGACAAGTTCCCGCTTAACGAACACGGCAAGACAAACCTCAAGGCTATAAAAGAAATTATTGAAAACCAAAACTAAAGTAAAAAAATTAGACGCAGCGATATGCGCTGCGTCTTTTTATATCTTTTTATTTATTTCTGTGTCATTGATTTTGCGTGTTCTTTAATCCTTTCAAATGTCTCATCACTGAGAGCATGTTCGATCTTGCACGCGTCTTCTGATGCTATTTCTTCGGGAACGCCGATAGCCATAAAATATCTTGTCAGAAGAGTATGTCTTTCGTACATAGCTTCTGCAATTTCACGGCCCGCATCTGTAAGCTGGATATAGCCGTTTTCATCTACCATGATAAGGCCACCCTCACGGAGCTTTTTCATGGCAACACTTACGCTAGGCTTTGAGTAACCCAGTTCATGAGCTATATCTATAGATCTTACTGAAGCGTTATCTTTGCTGAGCACCAGTATCGTTTCGAGATAATTCTCGGCAGATTCGTGGATTTTCATATTTATATACCCCTTTCACTTACCTTACGGTTTTTGTAAGCGAATTAAATTCTTTTACATTATCCATAACAGTATACCTTAAAAGAAGTTCAATTGCATCATATTAAAAATCAGTACTCCTGCAGACTATTTCTTTAACTTTGATCTGAGCTTCGCTCTCATTTCCTTGTTAAGAACACTCTTTCTAAGTCTGAGACTTTCTGGCGTGATTTCGAGAAGTTCATCATCCCCTAAAAATTCGATGCACTGCTCAAGACTCATACGTCTGATCGGAATCAGCTTGAGAGCGTCTTCGCTGCCTGCCGCACGCATATTTGTAAGCTTCTTTGCCTTACACACGTTTACATCCATATCGCCAGCCTTTGGAGCCACACCGATAATCATACCTTCGTAAACAACAGTACCAGGTTCTACGAAAAGAGCGCCTCTTTCCTGAGCGTTATAAAGGCCGTATGCGTTGCATTCGCCAGTTTCAAAAGCAACAAGGCTGCCTGTGTTTCTTCTGCTGAGTTCACCCTTAAACGGCGCATAGCTGTCAAATACAGAAGCCATTATACCTTCGCCACGAGTATCTGTAAGGAATTCATTTCTATAGCCGAAAAGACCTCTTGAAGGTACCAGGAACTCAATCTTCATACGTTCACCAACCGGTGTCATCTGAACCATTTCAGCTCTTCTTGTACCCATCTTTTCAATAACAGAACCTACAGAATTTTCAGGTACGTCAACCACCAGTCTTTCGATCGGCTCGTAGAGTACTCCGTCCACTTCCTTTGTGAGAACTCTTGGTGGTGAAACCGCAAATTCGTAGCCTTCTCTTCTCATGTTTTCCATGAGGATAGAAAGGTGCATTTCACCTCTGCCGGCAACGTTAAATGCGTCTGTTGTATCTGTTTCAGTCACTCTAAGAGAAACGTCCTTGAGAGTTTCTCTTTCCAGTCTGTCTCTGAGATTTCTTGAAGTTACATACTTGCCTTCCTTTCCTGCAAACGGAGAGTCGTTTACGCAGAAAGTCATTTCAACTGTCGGCGCAGAAATCTGCACGAAAGGAAGAGCTTCTACTGCAGATGGATCACAGATTGTGTCACCGATAGTGATATCTCCGATACCCGAAAGGGCGATGATATTACCCGCCTTCGCGGTAGCGATGGCAGATCTGCCAAGGCCGTCAAATTCGTACACGTTTACAGCCTTTGACTTTTTTGCATTTGCATCAGGCGTATGGTAGTTGCATACTGCGATTTCCTGATTCTGGCGTAACACACCTCTTTCAATACGGCCGATTGCAATACGACCTACAAATTCGTTGTAGTCGATAGATGATACCAGCATCTGGAATGGCTGTTCGTAATCTGCTTCTGGAGCAGGAATATGCTCGAGAATAGTGTCAAAGAGCGGTCTCATGTCAGTACCTGGAACATCCTGATCTAAAGAAGCGATACCCTGACGCGCAGAACAGAAAAGAATCGGCGAATCCAGCTGTTCGTCTGTTGCGTTGAGTTCCATGAGAAGCTCTAAAACTTCGTCGATAACTTCGTTAACACGACGGTCCGGACGGTCTATCTTGTTGATAACGATAATAACCTTGTGACCGAGTTCAAGAGCCTTTGTGAGTACGAATCTAGTCTGAGGCATAGGACCTTCAGCTGCGTCTACGAGAAGGATAACTCCGTTAACCATCTTGAGGATACGTTCTACTTCACCGCCAAAGTCAGCGTGTCCTGGTGTGTCTACAATATTGATTTTTGTATCACCGTATGATACAGCAGTATTTTTTGCAAGGATTGTGATACCGCGTTCTCTTTCAAGATCGTTAGAGTCCATTACTCTTTCCACGATATTCTGATTTTCACGATAGACGCCCCCCTGTTTGAGAAGTTCATCTACAAGAGTAGTCTTGCCGTGGTCAACGTGAGCGATAATAGCTACGTTTCTGAGATTCTGATCAAACAATTT
>JAFYUX010000055.1 GCA_017549385.1 Bacillota bacterium | reverse complement strand
TGGCGATATCGGCAGACATTTCCCTGATACTGATCCGGCATACAAGGGTATCGACAGCCTCAAACTGCTGGCTCATGTAGGGGCTCTTTTAGCAGAACAGGGATGGAAGATTATAAACATCGATGCAACTGTTATCGCTCAGAGACCTAAAATCGCTCCACATGTGGACAAAATGAGGGAAAATATCGCTGAAGTATTGAAAATTTCAGCTTCGCAGATTAATATAAAGGGTACGACTACGGAAAGGCTGGGTTTTACCGGTCGCGAAGAAGGTATTGCGGCTCAGTCTATCGCATCCATAATTCATATCTAGGAGGAAATGCGACATGAAAATGTCAAAGATGTATATAAGAACTCTCAGAGAAGTTCCAGCAGAAGCAGAACTTCCAAGCCATGTACTCATGCTCAGATCAGGCATGATCAGAAAGATCGTTTCTGGTGTATATGGTTACATGCCTTTAGGTAAGAGAGTGCTCAATAAAGTAGAAAATATCGTTAGAGAAGAAATGGACGCTGCTGGCGGCCAGGAAATCCTGATGTCTGCTATCCAGCCTGCTGAACTCTGGGTTGAGTCTGGCAGATGGGGTGCTTACGGTCCAGAAATGTGGAGAGTAAAGGACAGAAACTCTCGTGAATTCTGTCTCGGTCCTACACACGAAGAAATCTTCACTGACATCATCAGAAACGAAGTAAGCTCGTACAGACAGCTTCCTGTAAATCTTTATCAGATTCAGACAAAGTACAGAGACGAAGCTCGTCCACGTTTTGGTCTCATGAGAAGCCGTGAGTTTATCATGAAGGACGCATACTCTTTCGACAGAGATCAGGAAGGTCTCGATGCGTCTTACCAGAACATGTATGACACATACACAAGAATCTTCAACAGATGCGGTCTCAAGTTCGCTCCAGTAGAAGCTGATACAGGTGCTATCGGCGGTAGCGATTCTCACGAATTTACAGCATTTGCTGAAAACGGCGAAAGCCAGATTGTTTACTGCGAAAAGTGTAACATGGCAGCTACTGACGAACGTGCAGAATGCGTAGATGCTCCAGCTTCTGACGCAGCTATGCTTGCAGCAGAAACTGTTCACACTCCTGGCACAAAGACAATCGAAGAAGTTGCAAACTTCCTCGGTCTCGAAAAGTCTCAGACTATCAAGGCTCTCTTATACGAAACATTAGACGATGACTACAACGTAAACGGTTATGTTGCAGCATTCGTTCGTGGCGATAGAGAAGTTAACGAAATCAAGATCATCAACCTTCTCGGCATTCCAGAGCATGCTCTCGTAATGGCAAACGAAGAAAAGATGGCAGAAGTAACTGGTTGTGTTGGCGGTTTCACAGGTCCTGTTGGTCTCAAGAACTGCAAGATTATCGTAGACAGCGAAATTCCAGGTCTCAGAAACTTATGTGCAGGTGCAAACCAGGTTGACCACCACACTCTCAACCTCAACTACGGCAGAGATTTCGAAGCTGATATCGTAGCAAACATTAAGATGATTGCAGAAGGTGATCCATGTCCTGTATGCGGTGCTCCTGTAAAGTTCACAAGAGGCATCGAAGTAGGTCAGGTATTCAAGCTCGGTACAAAGTACAGCGAAGCTATGGGTGCTACTTACAAGGATGAAAACATGAAGGATCAGGTTATGGTTATGGGCTGCTACGGCATCGGCGTAAGCAGAACTATGGCTGCAATCGTAGAACAGTATCACGATGACAACGGTATCGTATGGCCTATCCCTGTTGCTCCTTACCACGTTACAGTTACTGTAGTAAAGGCAAAGGATGCTGATCAGATGGCTCTCGCAGAAAAGATCGAAGCAGAACTTTCTGCAAAGGGTATCGAAGTTGTTGTTGACGACAGAGACGAACGCCCAGGCGTTAAGTTCAAGGATGCTGACCTCATCGGTTTCCCTGTTCGTATCGTAGTAGGTAAAAAGGCTGCCGAAGGCATCGTAGAGTACAAGCTCAGAACTGGTGGCGACGCAGAAGAAGTAACAGCAGAAGAAGCTGTTTCAAGAGCATCTGAGCTCATTCTCACAGCTCTCAACGCTCACAAATAAATCATTAGACAAACCCCGATTTTATCGGCATTGACATAATGGAGGAAAAGAAAATGGTAACAAAGAAATTTACAATAGAAATGGAAAACGGTGGCATCATGAAGGGCGAACTTTACCCACACATCGCTCCTATCACTTGCGCTAACTTCGAAGAACTCGCAAACTCTGGTTTCTATGATGGTCTCATCTTCCACAGAGTTATTCCTGGTTTCATGATTCAGGGTGGCGACCCAACAGGTACAGGTATGGGCGGCTCAAAGCAGCAGATCCCAGGTGAATTCTCACAGAACGGTCACGTAAACAACCTCAAGCACGAAAGAGGTGTTCTCTCTATGGCTCGTTCTATGATGCCAAACTCTGCAAGCTCTCAGTTCTTCATCATGGTACAGACTTCTCCGCACCTCGATGGTATGTATGCTTCTTTCGGCAGAGTACTCGAAGGCATGGAAGTTGCTGACGCTATCGTAAGCGTAGAAACAGACGCTATGGACAAGCCATACGTAGAACAGAAGATGAAGTCTGTAAGAGTAGAAACTGTATAATTACAAAGTTCTTACGATCGCTCCGCGATCACGTATAATCAAAAGATAACAGGCCCGGGCAGTAGTGCCCGGGTTTTTATTTTTTGTCAGCGGAACCGTCGGAAAGAAAGGTGTATTGAGGGGTGCAAAAGTGGGTATTTACTTGATGAAATCAGCGTTTTGGCATATAATAAAGTATTACTATGATTATAAGGGGAACTAGGCTCTTTTGCCGGTTTTCTATCACATATTCATTATTATTCCGGAGGGAAAAATGAACTTTATAGACTACATTAAAGAAGACATAGATGCGATCCTGGAAAAGGATCCGGCGGCCCGTACAAGGTTTGAAGTATTCACATGCTATCCTTGTATCAAGGCTCTCATGTGGCACAGACTGACACACTGGCTGTACAACCACAACAAAAAATTCCTGGCACGTCTCATATCTCAGAGAGTGAGACACAAGACTGGTATCGAGATTCATCCTGGCGCCAAGATTGGCCGCAGATGTTTTATCGATCACGGTATGGGAGTTATCATCGGCGAAACTGCTGAGGTTGGTGACGACGTTACTATCTATCAGGGTGTAACTCTGGGTGGTACAGGCAAAGACAGCGGCAAGCGTCATCCTACTATCGGCGACCATGTAATCGTGGCATCAGGAGCAAAGGTTCTGGGTCCGTTTACTGTTGGTGATCATTCAAAGATCGGCGCCGGTGCGGTAGTACTTCAGGAGGTTCCGCCACACTGTACTGTAGTAGGTATCCCTGGACGTATCGTAAAGAGAAACAACGTTCTCGTAGAGGATATGAACCAGATTGACTTACCTGACCCAATCAAGGTTGAAATGGACTGCCTCAGACGTCGTATTGCAGGTCTGGAAGCAGAACTTAAATATTATCATGACAAAAATATCGTTGAGTGCGATTCGTGTGCATCAGACTTTGCAGAAGGCTGTATGTCATGCATGCCTGGACTTGAGGATTTAATAAAACACAAAGGAGAAAACAGCAGTGAAAATTTATAACACAATGACAAATAGAAAAGAAGAGTTCGTGCCAATCGATCCTAACGAAATCAAGATCTACGTATGCGGACCTACTGTATATAACTTTATCCATATCGGTAATGCTCGTCCACTTTGCGTGTTCGATACATTCAGAAGATATATGGAATATCGTGGTTACAAAGTGAATTTCGTTCAGAACTTTACTGACAT
>JAFYUX010000054.1 GCA_017549385.1 Bacillota bacterium | reverse complement strand
GGATTGCGTTTCTAAGTTCAAGGCAGCCCGGGTTTGGGGATCGTTCCAGGATGTATTCGCCCATGTCGCTGATTACGCTGCGCATAGTTTTGGCTAAAACTGAAAATGGAAACTCTGTGCTTTCCAGATTGCTGTTTTGAGTAGCGATGGCCGGAAACTCCACTGAAGAGGACACAGATCTGTCTGCAGCTGGTGAGATAAATCCATCATCTGTATTAAAGATGACGAAATATCCGCTGCGCTCTTTTGTTTCTATATATCCTTCGTCGCAGAGAAGGGCGTAGGCATGCTCTACGGTAACTGTGCTGACTCCTGTATCGGATGCGATGATACGCTTTGATGGGAGTTTGCTGTTAACGGGGTAGATGCCGTTTATAATATCGTCACGAACCTGCATATATAACTGAAGATAAGCAGGTGATTTGCTGGTTTCATCTATTTTATACTTCATCTGAATATACAAAATTCTCCTTTTCTGACTATTTTAATATCGTCAGAATTATTGTATTCTGTCAGTATATATAAAGCAACAGGAGAAAATGAAATGGAAAATATACTCGTACAGCAGGCTACATCAGTTATGGCTGAGCTGACTGAAAAGGCAAAACTCAAGAAAGGTGATATCATTGTAGTAGGATGCTCTACAAGTGAAATCATCGGATCAAAGATAGGCACAAGCTCAAGTCCGGAAACTGCAGCTACTGTTTTTAAGGCAATTCACGAGTTTGCGGAAGCAAAGGGCTTTTACCTGGCATTCCAGTGTTGTGAGCATCTTAATCGTGCCATCATAATTGAAAAAGAAGCTGTTCCTTTTGCCGAAACAGTAAATGTGGTACCGCAGCCAAAGGCTGGAGGAGCAATAGCTACTCATGCTTACAAGAATTTCAGAAATCCTGTGGCAGTAGAAGAAATCAAAGCAGATGCAGGCATAGACATAGGTCTCACACTTATCGGTATGCACCTTAAAAAGGTTGCAGTGCCAGTGAGACTGGAAAACAACAAAATCGGCGAAGCGCTTGTTACAGCAGCCCGCACTCGTCCAAAGTTTATCGGCGGAGAGAGAGCTGTTTATGATGCAGAGATGTTATAGGTATATTGCTGCAGAAATGGAATAAATTTGTGAAGAAAGATATTTAGAAATATATGGATAAACCATTGACCTATAGACATGGAGAAGCTAAAGTATAGTTGTAAGCTCACATAGGTGGGATTATACATATACAACAGGAGGAATCTTTATGGTTCATATTTTTAATAGAGTTTTACTTTACAAGACAAACAACATGTCTTACTACGCAACTATCAGACGTGCTCTTACTAGAAAGGGTATCCAGTATTCTATCAAGGTTGATGGTCGCAGAATGTACAGCGCTGGCTGGAGATACGGTTTAAGAGGTGCTACTGGTGACGGCAGCGAAAACAAGTCTTTCGACAACAGCTATTCTATCTACGTAAAGCGTAGCGATCTCGAGTTCTCAAAGTATATCTTAAGAGAAGCTTTCGGTAAGAAATAAAGAGAAAATACATAAGCTTGGCCGTAAGGCCAGGCTTTTTTGTGCATAAGAAACCCTGCGCTAAGCGCAGGGTTTTGTCTTTTATAAATTATAAATTACGTTCTAAAAATATCTGTCCAAGGTCATCAAAGATGTCGTGTGGGAGCATCGCTGTCTGACTCTTACGCTGAGAACAGCGGACAGCGGCCTCGCCGTGGAGCCATACCGCACAGAGGGCCACGTCCAGGGGATCCCACCCCTGAGCAGCAAAGGATCCCATCATCCCTGCCAGGATGTCGCCGCTGCCGCCTCGGGCCAGCCCAGAATTTCCAGTTGTGTTGATCCACAGCTGGCCGTCTGGCGAAGCAATCAGAGTGCGATGCTCCTTTAGCACGACTATGCAGTCATGTTTGCGGGCATAGTCGAGGATGATGTTGTAGCGGTCTGCTTTTATGTCGCGGATGGAGCAGTTGCACAGACGAGCCATCTCGCCAGGGTGGGGCGTGATGATGACTTTGTGGCCACCTTTTGGGTGTGGCATCACTCCCTGAGGAAGGGCGTTGAGTGCATCTGCGTCGAGAACTACTGTGCAGTCCGCGTTTTCTACCATATTGATTACCAGGTCAGTAGTAGATGTAGTGTTTCCCATACCTGGTCCCATGAGTAATGCTGAGTATCCGTTGTCCAGTTCTGCCTGGAGTTTCGGCAGGTTTGATGCTGCAATGCCGCCGATTTCGTCGTGGTCGCATGCTATCAGGATACATTCTGGAAGTCGTGGCTGCACAGAAGGAAACACTTCTTCTACGCTGGCCAGGGTTACGATACCGCATCCTGAACGGAGCGCACCCTCGATGGTGAGGGATGCGGCACCTCTGTAGCGGGAGCATCCTGCTATGCAGAGGACTTTTCCGAAAGTGCCTTTGTGGCTGTCCTGTTCACGGCTTGCAGGGATGCGTGCCCATACATCGTCAGCTAAAATCGGTCTTGGATCTATCTTGTTTTCTAAACTCATAGTTGCACCTCTTTTCAGGGTTGAGTCGCTGGCAGATATTATATCCATTACTGGTTTGCAATCTGTTCTGCCAGGTCGTTGAGGTATACCCAGCGTTCCATCTTGTGGTAGAGCTGAGCAGCAAGCTCGTCGCGTTCTGCTGTGAGCTGCTGGAGTTTTACGTAATCGCTGCCTGTAGAACCCATAGCAGCTTCTTTTTCTGCAATCTGTTCTTCCAGTGTGGCGATATCGTCGTCTATAGTTTCGTATTCTTTCTGTTCTTTGTAAGTAAACTTGAGTTTTTTCTGACGCTGGCGTGTGTCTTTGTCAGCGGAGCTGTCGGACTGGCCTGATTTTGAGCCTGATTTGCCAGAGTTTATTTCTTTTGTCAGCTGTTCAAGTTCTTTTGCTTTTGCTGTATCTGTGTAGCCGCCAGGGAAGTGACGTACTACGCCATCGCCTTCGAATGAGAATGTACGGATACAGAGTCTGTCCAGGAAGTATCTGTCGTGGGATACGATGATAACTGCCCCTGAGAATTCGTCAAGATAATCTTCCAGAACTGTCAGTGTGGCGATATCCAGGTCGTTTGTCGGTTCGTCAAAGATGAGAACGTTTGGTGCCTGCATCAGGATACTGAGAAGGTACAGTCTGCGCTTTTCGCCCCCGGAAAGTCTGCCAATTGGAATTGAGTGCTTGTGTGTCGGGAAGAGGAAGCGCTCAAGCATCTGGGATGCTGAAAGGTAACCGTCCTCTGTGCGGACATTGTCGGAAATACCAGAGATATATTTGATAATACGCTGTTCTGGATCCCATACCTGTGTGTCCTGAGAGAAGTAACCGATCTTTACTGTGTCGCCGATGCTTACTATACCTGCGTCTGGTTCAACCTCGCCGAGAATCATCTTGAGGAATGTAGATTTGCCGGAGCCGTTGTCACCGATAATACCGATACGGTCATTTCTGAGTACTGTATAAGTGAAGTCCTCGATGAGTTTTTTATCCTCATAAGTCTTGCTGAGACCTTCGATTTCAATAATCTTTTTACCTAAGCGGCTGCTGAGCGTGCCGATTGATAAAGAAGAATCGTCGATGATGAGTTTGCTGTCTCTGAGTTCTTCAAATCTTTCGATATGTGACTTTGCCTTTGTAGTACGGGCTCTTGCGCCACGTCTAATCCATGCAAGTTCCTTTTTATATAAAGCTGCACGCTTGCGTTCTGATGCCAGCATCATTTCTTCTCTTGCAGCTTTTGCTTCCAGATAGTAGTCGTAGTTGCCGTCGTAGGCATAGAGTCCGCCGTTGTCGATTTCGAAAATCTTTTTAGTTACGCGGTCCAGGAAGTATCTGTCGTGGGTGATCATAAATACAGCGCCACGGTACTTCATGAGGAATTCTTCTAACCATGCGATAACGTCGTTATCCATATGGTTGGTAGGTTCGTCCAGGATGAGGAGTTCTGCACCTACAGAAAGAACTGCCGCCATGGCAACTCTCTTGCGCTGACCGCCGGAGAGATTGCCCATCTTGAGATCAAAATCCTTGATGCCAAGCTTTGTCATCATAGATCTGAAGGCAAAGTTTTCTGTTGACGGGTCGATTTGCTTGAGGTAAATCTCAGCCTGTTCTGCAACTGTCAGCTCAGGGTCAAACTCAGGATGCTGCGGCAGATAGGCGATCTTGATATTGTTTGTGTAGACCACCTTGCCGTCATCAGGTTCTTCTACGCCTGCGATGATGCGGAGAAGAGTTGTTTTACCTGTGCCGTTTACACCGATAAGGCCGATTTTTTCATTTTCATGAATGCTGAGACTGATGTCCTTAAGCAGCGGCTTTTCTGTGTAACTTTTATTTATTTTATCAGCATTTACTAATACCATTTTAATACTCCGTTCGTTTTGAATCCGGGTCGCCGGCAGGCGTCCAGGGTGCTGTATTACAGCCATTCTACCTCTTAGAATAACAGAAAAACGGCATGATTTCTATGGTGGTTTACCGGTGGCAGAAAAAGGGTACAAGAGTACTAGGAATTATAGTAAAATAAAAAGATAAGCAGGTAATTGCACTGAAAATTCAGGAAAAGGTGAAAAATATGGCTGACGAAAAGAATAACATGACAGTTGAAAATATAAAAAAAGGCGTTAAAAAAGAATCTAAAAATGTAGGCGGTATCCAGATCAAGACTTATACTCTGGAAGACCAGAATGCCAAGATTTCCAGCGTTTATGCGGTACATTCCGAAAAGGAAATCGAAGAAAAACTCATGGCTTACGAGGAAAAGATTCGTCTGGAAGAAGAAAAGAAATTCCTTCAGCGCCAGAAAAAGACTGCTGATCAGATGAAGGCTGAAATGTTTGCCGAAATGGAAGACTCCGGTTTTGATTTTGGCGAAATCGCATCAAAAGGTGCGGCTAATTCAGTAATCCTTGATCCTGAAAAGATTGCCACAAAGCTCAAGACTATCGTAAAGGATGACCGTATCGTTTGTATCGGTGACAGTATCACTTATGGTTACATGGTAGAAGGTACTCTCACATGGATCGGCAGACTCCGTCGCGAAGAGGAGATTAACCTTCTCAACGTAGGTATCAACGGCGACATGACAGAAAACATGCTTCTGAGATTTAACGAGCACGTAATCGACCTCAATCCAAAGGCTTGTCTTATCATGGGTGGCGGTAACGACATCATCGCCGGCGTTCCTCTCGATATCGTAACAAACAATATCGCAATGATGGCAGATAGAGCTCTCCAGAAGGGCATCGTTCCTATGGTTGGTATCGTTCCTATGCCTAGCCATAAAAAGATTCCAGAACAGTGGAAGGGCTTTGTAGACTACGAAGAAGTAAAAGAAAATCTCGCTGTTTTCAAAGAATGGCTCATCATGTTTGCAAAGGCAAACAACCTTCCATATATCGACTTTGACACACACATGAAGGAAAAGCTGAGAGCAGGTTACAGCAGATACTTTATGGATGGCGCTCATCCAAACCCAGCTGGCCACAAGATTATGGCGGCTATCGCAAAAGAAGCATTTATCGAAATGGGCATCCTTAAAGCAAAGGCAAACGACCCTGACGAAAAGTTCGCTTTATAACTGAAAATTCCGTGGGCTCCGCCCACAAGTAAATATAGAACAGGAGGGCATGTATGTACAAAGAACTTAAAAAGATCATAGACGAAAGTGAAAATATCGTATTCTTTGGCGGCGCAGGTGTTTCAACAGAAAGCGGTGTTCCTGATTTCCGTTCAGAAAACGGTCTCTGGAATGCAAAGACACGTTTCAACCTGACACCAGAAGAAATCGTAAGCCACTCTTTCTTTATGAAGAGAACAGACGACTTCTATGAGTACTACATGCAAAACCTGATTTTCACAGGCATAGATCCTAATATCACTCATTATGCACTGGCAAAGCTGGAGGATATGGGTAAACTTAAGGCTATCGTTACTCAGAACATCGACGGACTCCATCAAGCTGCAGGCAGCAAAGAAGTTTACGAAATCCATGGCACTATTTCTCGTGCGTTCTGTATGGATTGCAAGAAGGAGTACACGCTGGAATACACTTTGGAAAAAGAACACTGGAAACCGGATTCTTATACGCCAATCTGTGGCGAATGCGGCGGTATCCTCAAGCCTGACGTTGTACTTTACGAAGAAGCTCTCAACGACGTGCTTACACTGAAGTCAGTAAAGGCTATTTCCGAAGCTGACACTCTTATCATCGGCGGTACATCTCTGGTGGTATATCCGGCAGCAAGCTATATCCAGTTCTTTAATGGTAAAAACCTGATTCTTATCAACAAGCAGGAAACAGCTTTTGATAGCCAGGCAACTATGGTTATCCATGATTCTCTGGGCAAGGTTTTCGGCAGTGTTGTTGATGGTCTGGATGAGTATATAGCCGAAAAAAAGAAGGGCAAGTAGCCTGCGTGTCACCGGAGGCGACGTAGACAAAAGGAGTATTACACCAATGAATATATTAATTTCTAATGATGACGGTATCAGCGCAAAGGGGATGATGGTCCTCACTCAGGCGCTGGCTGAGATTCCGGGCAACAATGTTTATGTCTGGGGTCCTGACGGACAACGCAGTGCAACTGGTCACGGCATCACAACAAGCAAACCTATTACAATGTCCGAGGTAAAGGATTATCCTTATGCCACTATGGCATTTAAGACTTCCGGTACGCCGGCTGACTGCGTAAAGAGCGGTATTGCTATCATGAAAAAACTGTACGACGTTGATATCGATATCATTTTCTCAGGTATCAACCACGGTCCAAATATCGGCACTGACGTATTCTACTCAGGCACTATTGCGGCAGCGGCAGAAGGTGTTTTTAACGGAGTTCCAGGGGTGGCTTTTTCGCTGGGTACTCACACTCCTACTGACGAGCAGCTGGAAAACTGTGCGACTCTTATCAAGGAAGTATTTGAAAAGGCGGTTCCAAAGATCAACAAGGACACTGTTCTCAATGTAAATTTCCCTGATGTGGAACCATCTCAGATAAAGGGTATCAAGGTTGTAAAGCTCGGACCTAGAGAATACGACGAGGCCTACGATATCCGTGTGAGCCCGAGCGGTCAGAATTATTTCTGGTACAAAGGGGATTATAAGTATTACACAGATCTTCCAGAGGACCTGGATGCTATGGCAACTCAGGATGGATACGTTACAATTACACCTCTCAGATTTGAAGTTACTGATTTTGATCTTCTTGATGCAATGGAATCACTAGATCTCAAGTACTAGTACATAACGTAAAAAATATGCCGGCTGGAGTCATCCGGCCGGATTTAAAATTTATAGGGAAGGAGCCGCAAGGCACAGAGATTAGTTTTGAATTATTTTTTTAGCAATAAGATAACATTAGAAAACAGAAAAGAAATCGAAGAATTTGTAAATGCTTATCCTCACGAGACCTCCGGCCTCACATTTACTTCGCTTTACATGTGGCGTGACCAGAACAGATTTTCATACGAAGTTATAAATGATTATCTCTGCGTGGCAGGCTACAGTAATTTCGAAGGTTTTCAGGACGAGCCTTTTATATTTCCGCTGCTTCCTAAAAAGGGCATCTGTGATAAAAAGAAACTCAGGGATGCTATGGAGGAAGTTGTTCACAGATTTAGAGAAGCGGGACAGCCTTTTGTAATGCGTCTTGTACCGCCACGTCTCAGTCCGATATACAAAGATATCATGCCTGGGGAGCTTCTTGTGCTCAATGACAGGGCAAACCACGACTATGTTTATCTTGTGGATGATCTGGCAGAACTCAAGGGCAGAAAGTACCACGGAAAAAAGAGTCATCTCAACAGATTTAACCGCGAGTTGGAAGGCAGATATGAAATCGTACCTATGAGCGGAGCTCTTGCTGAAGAGGCGCTGGAACTACTGGAATACATCGACAGCCGCAAGCAGGTGGAAGGTTTTGCTGCAGACATGCTTGCCATGGAAAAGGCGGTACTTAACGACATCATGCCTTCTTTCGAGGAACTCGGTTTCGAAGGTGTGGCTCTTCGTATCGACGGCAAGCTTCAGGCATATGCTTTTGGCGGCAGACTTGGCGATGATATCGTAGTTGAGCACGTGGAAAAAGCAAATATAGAGTATCCGGGCATTTACCAGAAGATCAACAGTGAATTCTGTAAACTCTTCCAGGGAAGATGTCGGTATATAAACAGAGAAGAGGATCTCGGTCTGGAAGGTCTGAGAAAATCAAAGAGCTCATACAAGCCGTTTAAGATGATTGAAAAATGCATCATAATGATGGCAGATGACGAAGAGGCGGTACGCAGATACAGCTTTGACGAATAAAACAGACTCACTACTGAAACAATGTAGCCGGTAGCGGCAGGGAAAATTATGAAAAAGACTATAGACTTAAAAACATATGCAAAGATAAATATATCTCTGGATGTTACAGGGGTGAGAGAAAACGGATATCACGAAGTGGCGATGGTTATGCAGGCTGTTGATCTTTATGATGAGATGACAGTGAGTATTGTACCTGCAGATGAAAACAGCATAAACCTCACCTGCAGCCGTCCGGATATTCCTACTGATATGAAAAACACAGCATATAAAGCAGCTCACATAATTGCAGAAGAATATCTCAATGGTGATAAAAAATATGCTATAGAAATACAGATAAATAAACTTATACCTGCTGAAGCAGGACTGGCTGGTGGCAGCTCAAACGCCGCCGGCGTTCTCATGGGTCTTAATTCCCTTCTGGAACTCAACCTGCCCCTGGAACGCCTCTGTGCCCTAGGCAAACGCATCGGCGCAGATGTGCCTTTCTGCATAATGGCCCTGGCTGCGGCAGCTCCAGAGCTTGGCGTCTCAGGTGGGTCCGCCTGTGCCCTGGCTGAGGGCATCGGAGAGATTCTTACACCGTTGCCATCTGCCGATATGTGGGCCGTGCTGGCAAAGCCACCGGCGGGCGTCTCAACGGCAGTTGTGTACAAGGCGCTGGATGCAATTTCTGATTATCCGCATCCTGATACAGAAATGGTTATTAAGGGTATAAAAGAAAAAGACAGTTCTCTCATCAGAAGCGGAATGGCAAACGTCCTGGAAAATGTTACGCTGAGAGATTTTCCGGAAGTTGCGGATCTTAAGAAGATGATGTCATCTTACGATGACGGCATTACTATGATGAGCGGCAGTGGTCCTACAGTATTTTCTCTTTTCGGGGACAGAGAAAAGGCTCAGGTGGCATTTAATGCTGTAAAAGAGTCGCTGGAAGGCAGGGACCATGAGGTGTTCTGCGTTGCTACTATTTAACTTTGTGTAGATTGCATCTTGTATACACAGTACAATTGAGGTATAATTGTACTTCGGAACTTGAACAGTTCCATTAAATATGAAATTAAAAATTTAAATAGATACGAGGTGTAAAATGCTTAATATTAACATGCAGCAGCACAAGCCGCTTAGAGAATTAGTATACGAAGAACTGCGTTTACTCATTATGACAGGCAAGATCAAGCCTGGCACAAGAATGATGGAAATCGACCTTGCTGAGAGCATGGGCGTTAGCAGAACTCCAGTAAGAGAAGCTATCAGACAGCTCGAAAAGGACGGTCTTGTTACGATCGAACCTAGAAAGGGTGCGTACGTATCAGACATTTCTCCACAGGATCTTGATAATATGCTCGTTGTTAGAGAACCTCTTGAAGGCCTCGCAGCATATCTCGCAACACAGTTCATGTCTGAAGAAGAAATCGAAGCAGTTAAGGCTGCAAACGACGAATACGAAGCAG
Organism: Bacillota bacterium; assembly: GCA_017549385.1. Taxonomy (GTDB): domain Bacteria; phylum Bacillota; class Clostridia; order Peptostreptococcales; family Anaerovoracaceae; genus RGIG7444. The sequence continues at coordinate 11,590 of JAFYUX010000054.1, read as the reverse complement.
CTCTCAGAGATGGCGACATGGAAAAGCTTATCAACATGGATACTCATTTCCACAATCTCATCACTCAGGGTAGCCACAACCAGTACCTCACAGATATTCTTCAGGACCTTCAGGAACAGGTACTCAGATTCAGATACATCTACTTCAAGTCAAACAAGAGAGCAGAAGACGTTGTTAACGAACACAGAATGATTCTCAACGCTCTCAAGTCTGGCAATGCAGAAGATGCACGCAAATTCTCAATTGAGCACATTGTAAACCTCAGAGAATCCATCACAAAAGAAGATGATTTTCACGGAAAAAAGAAAGCATAATCAAGTGCACATTTAAGAGGGGATTAATATGACAGACAGATCATTTGAAGTAGGACCTATCAGACCTCCGAGTGAGGCCAACAGTCTTTTGCTGCAGGTGGCCAGAGGTTGCACATGGAACAAGTGCAAATTCTGCGTGGTATATCGCGGAGACAAGTTCCACATGCATCAGCCGGATGAGCTCAAGCGCACAATCGACAATATGGCATACTTCAGAGACATGATCGCTTCCTACGTAAGAACAGACGGTACTCTGGACAGAGAAGGCCTTACATTAGAGCTTGGCAAACTCACACAGAGCGAACTGGAATGTTTCTACATGGTATATAGATGGCTCAGCAACGGCGGAACTTCAGTATTTCTCCAGGATGGCAATACAGTTGCCCTCAAGGCGGACAAACTGGCAGATGTACTTTTCTATCTCAGAGAAAAGTTCCCGCAGATTGAGCGTATCACTACTTATGGCAGAGCTGAGTCTATCGCAAGACACAGCTTAGAAGAACTCAAACTCCTGAGACAGAGTGGTCTCAACCGTATCCACTCAGGTTTCGAAACTGGTTCAGACAACGTATTAAAGCTCATCAACAAAGGCCTGACACAGGCACAGCAGATTGATGCAGGCGTAAAGGCAAAGGAAGCAGGCATCGAGCTTTCAGTATATTTTATGCCAGGTATCGGTGGTGTAGAGTATTCTGACGAAAATGCAAGAGAAACAGCTCACGTTATCAACCAGATTTCACCTGACTTCGTAAGATTCAGAACATTTGTACTGAAGTACGATTCAGAAATGGTGGATCTTCTGAGAAACGGCCTCTTTGAGGAGTGTACAGACATCCAGAAACTCAGAGAAATCAGAAATCTCATTGCAGATGTTACAGCACCAGACGTTACTATCGTAAGCGACCACATTATCAACCTTATCGGTTCTCTCGGTGGCCGTATCGGTACAGACAAAGAAAAGATGCTGGCTCAGGCAGACAGAGTCCTCAACCTTCCACCAGAAGAACAGAGACTCTACCAGCTGGCAAGACGTCACGGATTTATCGAGGATTATCCTCAGCTTGCTTCCATTCCGCAGCCTAGACTTCTCCACCTCAGAGGTGCGGCAGAAAAGTACTACGCGGCAGACCAGTGGGAAGCTCATCTCAATAACATTCTTAGAAATTACGTATAAGACAAAAGGTATCGGATTTTTATCCGGTACCTTTTTTGCATATTGAAAACAAGCCTCTCATACATATAGGTAAAGAAATTTGTCTTACCGAATGGAGGTTAACATATGCACGAAGAAATTCCTGATTATGCAATGATGCCGGCAACAGCACCGGAAGAACAGGCTAATCCTGTAAAACTCATCCCAGCAGGGGATGAAATTATCAATAGGAGACTGCGCCTTTCAGAATCAAAACGCACAGCACTGCCCCAAATGTCCGTAGAGGAAGACCTGCTGGTTCCCGATGTACGACCAGATCTGGAAAAAATCCTCAGCATAGATGCTGTTCCCGAGATTAGCAGCTGGGATACTTACGGCGCCTCCGGCGGCGCGAATATAATCCGCATCAGCGGAAACCTCGATGTTTCAACACTTTATGTGGCATCTGGAAAGTCGGATGGGTTGGTAGCCATATCATCACGGATACCTTTCAGATACGAAACTGAGGTGACTGAACATCCCGCAAAATCTGCGGAAATCATGGCAGACGTAAAAACAGTAACCAGCCGTGTCATAAACGAAAGAAAAATTCGTGTCAGCGCAGCTGTCCAGTTTAAAGTGCTAGATTATGGAGATAAAGAAATCGAACTGCTTGAAGGGGTAAAAGATGATTCTCTGCTGCTCCGCAAGGAAAAGATAAAATTTACCGATATGACCTACAGGAAAAGCGACGGCACAGAAATCAGTGAGAAGATAGTGGTTCGCGACAATCTGCCTGAACCTGCCACGATACTTAAACACAGCGTAAATGCAGTGGAAAATCATCGCCAGATTTCGAAAGGCAAAATTATAATCGAAGGCAGCCTGTATTACAGCATTCTTTACGTGCCGGTTTCGGAGGAAGAAAATCCTTCTACGATACCAACGTTTTGTCGCGGTAAGACAGATTTCACACAATTCTTCAGACTCCCTGACCTTTCTGCAGGGGAAATCACAGGCCTGGTGGTCAATTACAACATAACATCATCAGATATCCGCATAAGAGACGGTCGCCACGAAAATACAGCAGGAAACGACAGCACCGGCGACGACTCCGTCGACACAGATGGAAAGAAGTATTTCCAGCTGGATTCGACAGTGGATACGACGATAAATGTGTATCGCGAAATTGAAAGAGAACTGGTTACAGATATGTACCACCGCACAAGGAATCTTGATTTTTCCACCAGCCCTCATAAGATATCCAGGCTTAGAGGGACTGGCGCTGCAGACATCAGTGTGAGAGAAACCATAACAGCACCAGAGGAAATTGCTATGGCAGAAGGCATACCATATGTAGCGGTAAAAATCGGTCAGATAAAGGCGAAACCTGAAAGCGACAGATGTCAGATAGAAGGCCAGCTTGAGATGGATGTTATATTTGCCGACGAAGGCACCGGTGCGGTCAATTGCAGAAAAGAGACTGCACAGTTTAAATCCTCAATCGACATACCTGGAGTTAATGCTGATGTAACGCCGGAATGTACTGCAGGTCTCAGAGACGTGTGGTTTGACCGACTGAACAGCAGGCAGATAGATTTCAGCTGCAGTATCGCTGTGAGAGTAAACACCTGGGATATTACATCCCATGAGTTTATAGATAGGGTGTGCTACATAGAAGATGAAAATGACAGATCCAGAAGAGCCAGTATGGTGGTGTACGTAACAATGCCGGATGACACACAGTGGAGTATCGCTAAAAAGTTCCGTACAGATATGGAAACCATACAGAGTGTAAACGGGATGGAGGAAGATCAGGAACTTCAGCCGGGAAGCAGGCTGCTGATTGTATAAAACACAGGAGAAATGTCTATAATCTCTCGCAGAGACGGATGTAAATGATGCAAACACATTCTGCCGGGAGGTGGCGGACAGATGAAAACTATTAAGACACCGCTGATCTGCATAACGGTTATTCTGGTGGCAGTGCTGCTGATAGTAGCCTCATGTGGATATCAGGGAGCTGCTGCAGAAGAACAGCTTACCAACGAAGATTTTATAAGACTTCACGTTGTGGCTAACAGCGATTCGGATAAAGACCAGGCCTTAAAGTTAAAGGTCAGGGATCATATTATAGATTACGTAAATGACGAGATGGTCCGCGAAGCGGTCCGAAAATCAGATGGAACTGAGGGTTATGTGGGGTATAGCATAGAAGAATCCAGAGCATTCATTACGGATAATCTGGATGAGATAGTAGATGTAGCAGAAAAAGTGATTTCTGAAGAGGGTTACGATTATGACGTCAATGCAGAATTTGGAGTAAGCTGGATACCTCAGAAAACTTACGGTTCGGTAATATTTCCTGCAGGAAATTACGAAGCATTAAAAATTCTTATCGGCGAGGCCTCCGGCCGCAACTGGTGGTGTGTGCTTTATCCGCCACTATGTCTAATCGATACTAGTGATGCGTATAAAAATGATGAAATTACGAGGGATCTCATAAAAGAAGGCAAGTACAGTCAGCTTGAAAGTGCTATTAAAAAGGGCGAAAAAGCCCGAGTACTGAAACTTAAGTTTAAAACGCTTGAATTTGCAAAAAGATTTTCGGATTAATGAAAAAATTATAGGGTATATGTGGAATATATGTGTTATAATCATCGGAGTGACACCACAAAGAAAGAGGTAAAGTTATGAAAAAATTAGGCGTAAAAACAAGCAGATATGCAAATACAGAATTATATACACTTAATCCTATCAACGAAGCTGGCGAAGGTACAATCAAGCTTTCAGGCTTAAAGTATGGTTTCGAAAGAGGCTTCCAGTTCTACAAGCTCGACGTTCCAAAGCCATGGATGAACCCAACAGGCGAATTCGAAAAGCAGGTTAAGCCTATGTGCACACCTGAAAACAGACTCACTGACTGGGAAACAATCGAAGCTTATTTCTTAACTTGCGTAGAAGAATAATCCATTCCTTCACAGATAGAAAATAAGACATAATAAAAGCCCGATGCTTTTGCATCAGGCTTTTTTCTTTTTTGTCGGGTTTTGTTTTAGCTGAATGTTACTCTGCTTGTGCCTACGCCAGCATTGTAGTTGATGTCGTAGATAGCAAGATTGTAAGTTGCTATAGCATTTGTAAGCCCTAGGTTTGCCTGCATAAGGCTCAGTTCTGCGTTGTCCAGATCCGCCTGAGTAATCATGCCTCTTGTAAACTGAATCATGGCAACTTCGTATCCTTTTTCAGCAAGGGCTACTGTTGATTCCATAGACTCGATATTCTTTTCCAGAAGTGGAAGTTCGGAATATGCGGAAATCATGTTTGCTCTCAGGCTAGAGTAAGTCTGGTTTGATGCAACCAGAGTCTGGCTATGTGCGGCAACAGCTTTTGCGCGATCTGCTGACCCAGCAGAATACATATCAACTGTTTTGCCAGTGAGATCATAAAGATAATCATAATACTTCAGAGTCATGTTCTTGCTGAGCATTGTTGAGATGGCATTTGCCTGAGTAGGAATTTCAACCTTAGTCTTTTTGATAGGAGTTGTAAGAATGAGATCCGTTTTGTAATCGATATTTAGGAGCATCTTGAAGTTGAGTTCTGCGCTTTCCAGTGTGTTTTCTGCCTGGATAAGAGTGCTCTGAGCATTGAGGAGATTCATCTCAGCCTGCTGAACTTCTATCTTTGATGCCATGCCAACATCATATTTTTTCTTTGTATTTGCAGTTTTCTGTTCTTGAACTTTGAGGGCTGCTTTGCTTGCTGCCACGTTATCTTCTGCCTGAAGGATGCCGTAGTAGAGCTGGTATGTTGTAGCTTCGATGCTGTTGATGTCAGCCTGATGGTTTGCATCAATATTGTTATTGATAAAAGATCTCTGGAATTGAACGATTTCCTTGCTCTTTTCCATGCTGCTGACTGTCATACCCTGCATAAGAATACCCTGTGCAGTTGTGCTGATTTCAGCTAATCTTGCACGTTCTTCTTCTGTTATGATGTTAGCTTGCTGTTTTCCAGATAAAGTATAAAACTCATTTAATGTCGAAATACTACTATTTAAATTTGTAATATTTTCCCCATATCCCTGAGCGATAGCTCTGTCGTTATCATAATTTGCTGATGCCAGCTGGGCTAACATGCCAGATGATTTCATGCGGCTGAGTGCTTCGTCAAGGCTCAGTCTCTTTGTATTTTTAGATTCTGTTACTTTGTTGCCTGTGGCATATCCTGTCTTGCAGGCTGTTTTTATAGTCTTGAGAGCGTTGTTTACGATGATAGCTGTGTTGCCGCGAGTTGCAGTTTTATTGCCGTCTTCGTAAGGTTTGAAATCCTTAAGACCGTCATAAATCTTGAGCTGCTGGCCTGCGTAGATGTAGTTGTCAGGCCATGTGCCGGTAACTTTGCTCATGTCATAGTTTGCAGCTCTCACCACCATGGCAGTAAGTTCGTTATATGTAATGTTGTTTCCTGGCTTAAATGTGGAATTGCCGTAGCCTTCTACGATACCAAGCTTTGCGCAAATACCTATAAACTGAGAAGCCCAGCTGTATCCGGACAGGTCAGCGAAGCTGTCGGAAGCGTAGTTTTTCATGTCAGATTCGCTTACGAGAGTCTTTTCGGAGCCTTCGTAGTTGTCATATATAATAGTACCGAAGATTTTGCTGACTTCTGCACGGGTGATATCACCTTCTGGAACGAATGTTCCGTCGGGATAACCGGTTATAATATCTTCTGTTGTAAGGGTTTTTATGGCAGATTCGTAGATAGTGCCTTTTACGTCTGTGTACTCTTTTACAGCAGTGGCGCCGAATACCCCTGCAGGTGCAAAACAGCCAGTCACAAGGAGCAGAACCACGAGTATACTTATATATCGTTTTACTCTGTTGCGCATATATGGAATCCTCTTTCAAAATTTTCTGACCCACGGGTCAGTTACGTCTTTTTCGCCATTATAACACCTTGCGATTGAACTTGACAACCTTATATAATATAATGTGATGATGTTGAAAAATCAGCTGTTCACAGCTTTTAGAAAATGAATATTTAATATAAAAAAGGTGGATAAAATATGAAAATCGATAAAGTAATTTCAGGTATCGACAGCAGCGGTTCTTTTCGTGTATATATGTGTATTTCAAATGGTATGGTTCAGAAGGCTCACGAGCTTCATGACACTACTCCTCTTGCTACACATCTTCTCGGCAGAGCCCTTATTGGTACAGGTCTCATGGGTATCATGCTCAGAGAACCAGGTTTTAAGGTAACATTTCAGTTCAAGGGCGACGGTCCTGCACAGCAGGTTCTCTGCACAGCAGGTTCTGACGGTTCGGTTAAGGGTTATGTTGTAAATCCTTATGTAGATCTTCCAGCAAGAGCAGATGGTTCTCCTGATGTGGGCGGAGCTCTCGGTATCGGTACTCTTACATGTATCAGAGACGTTGGCGTAAAAGAACCTTATGTTGGTCGTATTGACTTTGTAAACGGCGAAATCGCAGATGACCTTACTGCTTACTTCTTTATTTCAGAACAGCAGAACACGTCTGTATCTCTTGGCGTAAAGCTTGACGAAGAAGCAAACGTAAAGGCTGCAGGCGGTATGATTATTCAGATGCTTCCTGATGCTACAGACAGTGCAATCGAAGCTTTAGAAAAGTGGCTCCCAGAAATGCCTAGACTCTCAGATCTCGTTGAGTCTGTGACAGCAAATGCAGTAGGCAGAACACCAGAGAGCATCATGCAGGAATACATGCAGACTGCTTTTCTCGGCATGCCTGATGAACACAAGATTATTCCTCTCGATACTCTCGATATGGGCTGGAACTGTGACTGTTCAGAAGAACGTCTCGAACAGGTTGTAATGAGCCTTGGCGCAAAGGAAATCGGCGCTATTATCGAGGAAGATGGTCAGGCAGAAGTAACTTGTCAGTTCTGCAGAACAGCATATCACTTCGACAGAGAACATCTCGAAAGACTCAGACTCGAATGTCTCAGAGACAGATTTAACGTATAGTTTTAACTACAGCAGACTGGATGAAACAGCAAGTCCGCGGCTGTCTCGTCGGGTAGACACACAAGGATAAACAGTTATGAGTTTAAAAGAAAAGCTTAAAAAAATGTCCCGTATTTCTGGTATGCATTACCTCAAACTGATAGGCAGAAGTTCAATCTTTCTGTTCTTTGCATTTATATTCCTGTTTGATGCATTAGGTTTTGCAAATGTACAGCTGGAAACAACAACTTTCTTTAAGATTGTAAAGTGGATTATATGGGTTATCTTCATGTTAGAAATGGGTCTCCGTTTTATGCCATCCAGCTTTGAAAGTATGGGCTGCCAGAAACAGTTTAAGGTAAACTACCAGAGACCTACAGCAGATTACAAGCCGTCATTCCCGGCAGTTGGTCCAAAGCATCCGGTGCTTATCGTAGCTGCCAGCTGGATTATTCTTAATGGCGCTATTGCAGGACTGTTCTATGCAGATATTATAGGCGAAAGAGTAATGTTCCTCATCAGTATGGCTTACTCGATCTGTGACATGATTTGTATCCTTTTCTTCTGTCCGTTCCAGGAATGGATGATGAAAAATAAGTGCTGTGGCACATGTCGTATTTACAATTGGGACTTTATCATGATGTTCACACCGATGATCTTCATGCCAAGTTTATACAATACATCTCTGTTCATCGTATCACTTATCCTCTTTATCAATTGGGAAGTGCTCTACAAGATGTATCCGCATCGTTTCCACGAAGAATCAAACATGTGTCTTTCTTGCGCAAACTGCGAAGAAAAACTCTGCCGTCATAAGAAGTCTCTCCAGAACTTCCTGAGAAAGTACAGAACAAAATATATGCCGGGCAGAAAGAAAAAAGCATAGTTTTTAAAATGGTATATAGAAATGAAAAGGGGCTGTTGCACTTTCATGCAACAGCCCCTTTGTTGTTTTTAATATAGTTTTAAATCGTTAGCCGATGCGCACAAAATGCGGATTGTTCTGGAAAATAGCCGCTGCTTCTGAAGGTTCCATGTAAACGATGATATCTACCAGATGACTGCCTTCGTTGGCAACTGTAAATGCAGCGAAATAGCATTTTTCATCAATCTGATTATAGTAAGGAGTAGCGCTGTAAACTAACTCATTGCCATCCATGTAGCAGTTGTACACTATGAAATGTGAGCTAAGACCTACATAATCAACGTCTGTGCCATTGTTGTAAAAAATATAGCTGTCGTTTGAATCAGTGACTTTGTAGAATTCTAGCAGATCAGGCTGATCCTGAGCTGTAAGCATCATTATGCTTGTGCCGTCAGATGCTTTTACATCATCCTTGTCATGTACAGGTGTTGCGCCTGTAATTTCACCATTTGAGAACTGAAGGCATACGAGGCCGCTTGCGGGACTTAAATTGAGACTTTCAAGATCGACGTCTTTCTTGGCTAATGCCAGATATTCTTCGGTGCCAACCTGGAAAGTAATCATATCTACAACCTGGTCACTTTTGTTGAGGACCTTTCCGTTTTCTAAAACAAAGCCGAAGGCTTTGCCGCTAAAACCTTTGAAAACCGGATCTGTTTCTGGTGCTGCAGGACGAACTACCGGAATAAGACCTGTTTCTAAAAGCATGATAGCGCAGTTACCTCTGGAAGAAGCTGTGTTGTTATCAGCAGGAAGAGTGATGCCTACCAGGTTAGAAGCGAGATCCATATCGTTGGCCATAGCAATGTAGTCAGCTGGCCATGTCATATCTGGTGCTTCATGACCACCTGCGCGGATGAGCATTGTGAGGAATTCTGCTACTGTAACGTATGCTCCAGGACGGAACTGGCCGTTACCGTAACCTTCTACAATACCTGTATCTCCACACCAGCCTATATACTGAGATGCCCAGCCGTAACCAGGAATATCATTAAAGGTGGCTTTTGCGTCATACGCAGGAATAGATGACTTATCTGTAATGTAAGTCTCGTAAAGAAGTTTGCAGGCTTCGGCTCTTGTTACAGGATTTTCTGGACGGTATGTATTGTCCTCATATCCGTTTACGATGCCTGCGGCAACAAGTGAATTTACAGCTGTGCTGTATGGAGTGCCGGCTACATCAGTAATCAAGGTGCTTGTGGTACCTGCAAATATTGCACTTGCTGACATCGTGATGACGAGAGTCATCACCAGCAACAGCGATAATATTTTTTTCATTATGATTGTACCCCCTTCTCTTCGGGTGAAAATACTTCGTTAATCGCACTAAACTATATCACAGGGTGTTTTTTATGTCAAAAAACAGGTAAAAACAAATTGGAAACATTGATAAATAGAGGTTATTCCATATTGACAAAAGTGCAGATTAGTGTAAAATTGCTGTGGAATATCTGTCCTTATCAAGAGAGGCTGAGGGAACAGGCCCGATGAAGCCCGGCAACCGGCGTGTGCCAGCACACACGTAAGGTGCTAAATCCTGCAGATTTTTCTGGAAGATGAGGTTCAAGCTAATTAATGAATAGCGCCTCTTCTGCGACGAAGAGGTTTTTTTAATGCAAATATCGATTCGTATATAATAAGTAATTATTCGAAAAGATGAAAATATAAGGGCACACTCGTACATATACGGAGGACACAAAATGAGAAGATTATTTACATCTGAGTCCGTTACTGAAGGACATCCAGATAAGATCTGTGACCAGATCTCAGATGCTATCCTTGATGCTATCCTCGAAAAGGATCCAATGGGTAGAGTAGCGGCAGAAACTACAGTAACTACAGGTATGGCACTTGTAGTAGGCGAAATCACTACAAGCTGCTATGTTGACATTCCAAAGCTCGTTAGAGGCGTAATCAATGACATTGGTTACAACAGAGGCAAGTTCGGCTTTGATGCTGATACTTGTGCTGTACTCACAGCTATCGACGAACAGTCTGCTGACATCGCTATGGGCGTAGACGAAGCTCTCGAATACAAGACTGGCGAAATGGAAAAGTCAGAAGAAGATATCATCGAAGCAACAGGCGCTGGCGACCAGGGTCTCGTATTCGGTTATGCGTGCAACGAAACTCCAGAATACATGCCTGCTCCTATCATGTTTGCTCACAAGCTCTCTCGCAGACTTACAGAAGTTAGAAAGAACGGTATGCTTCCATACCTCAGACCTGACGGCAAGACTCAGGTTACTGTTGAGTATGACGAAGCTGGCAAGGTTATGAGAATTGACACAGTTCTCGTTTCTACACAGCATGCTCCAGAAGCTACATTAGAACAGATTAGAGCTGACATCATCGAACACGTAATCAACTACATCCTTCCTGCAGAACTCATGGATTCTGAAACAAAGATCTTTGTTAACCCTACAGGCAGATTCGTTATCGGTGGTCCACACGGTGACTCAGGTCTCACAGGCAGAAAGATCATCGTTGATACTTACGGTGGTTATGCTCGTCACGGCGGTGGCGCATTCTCTGGTAAGGACCCTACAAAGGTTGACCGTTCAGCTGCATACGCTGCAAGATACGTTGCAAAGAACGTAGTTGCTGCTGGTTTAGCTGATAAGTGCGAAATCCAGATTGCTTATGCTATCGGTGTTGCAAGACCAGTATCTGTAATGGTAGATACTTTCGGTACTGCAAAGATTCCAGAAGCAGAAATCGTAGAAAAGATTACTGCAAACTTCGACCTCAGACCTGCTGCTATCATCAGAGATCTCGATCTCAGAAGACCTATCTACAGACAGGTTGCTGCATATGGTCACTTCGGTCGTACAGACATCGAAGTTCCATGGGAAAAGCTCGACAAGGTAGAAGCTCTCAGATAATTAAAAACACATTGAAAAACCAAATGCCCCGGCGATTTCGCCGGGGCATATTTTTCGCAAAAATAGAAAATAATGTTTTCAGCGTCTCAAAAAAAGTATATGATAAAGTATCGGGAGCAATTTAGGGGTGCTTCCGGCAAGTCTATTTTCTACAAGATTTGAAGATCTATATAGAGATTAAAATATCAAAGGGTAGTGTATTATGAAGGCAAAGACTTTTTTTAAATTTTTCCTGACTTTTCTGGTTGTATTCACATTGATTTTCGTTCCTATATTCAGAGCAGCATCAAACATCAATCTGTTTAAAGCAGGTACTATTGAAAGTATTTCAGAAGAAATTAG
>JAFYUX010000053.1 GCA_017549385.1 Bacillota bacterium | reverse complement strand
CTTTACCTGCAGAGAGTTATTGCTGATTATAGTAACATCCCCTCTTAAGAATGTCTTTGTAGTCACGTCATAACGACCATCAGTAAGACCGATTTTATCAGAAAGTTCCCACGCTCTATCCCACTTGAAATCTTTTGAACTGTCATACCCAAGAGATCTAAGCACAAAAGTGAGATACTGAGAAGCTGTAATCTTTGCATCACCGCTGTATGTAGTTGCAGAAGTACCTGCAGTGAGACCCTTTGCGTAAGCATAACCAACGTAAGGCTTTGCCCATGCTGCAACATCAGTAAATGGAATTTCCCATTCTCCTGCCTTTGCTTCTGTTTCTTTCCCTAAAAGTCTAACCAGCATTGCAACAGCTTCGTTTCTGGTAGGTGCACGATCTAATTCGTAAATCGGCTTGCCATCAGCATCTGTGCCAGTACCGCTAAATAAACCCAGAGAATACAGAGCATCTGCAGAAATAGTTGCTTCTTTGCTGGCTGCCTGAACAGGAACCATTGCGCCGAAAGCAAATACAAATAACAGAACAAATACTGTCAGCATACTCAAAAGTCTATTCTTCAAAACACTTCACTCCTTACATATCACATAACCAAAATATTTACTTTATCTCTTTAAGATTAACATTCTCCAGATAATTTGTATACAAATATTATCTCTCGCTTTTCAGCATCGCATAAGAAGCTTCGTCTTCCCATGATACAACACCATCTTTTTCATACTTGCACTTTTCTATATAATGACCTTCTTTTCTCAGGCCGCATGTCTGAAGCACAGTATTTGACGCAATATTTTTCGGATTGCATAGAGCGCATACTCTGCGTAGCCCAAGCTCATCAAAACAATAATTTATCAGAGCTTTTGTTATTTCCGTAGCATAACCTTTGTTCCATTCCTTTTCAAGAAGGAGCCACCCGATCATACCAGACTCGGTTTCTTCTTCGATGTGGATTCTGCATCTGCCTATTTTCTCACCAGTATCTTTCAGTGAAACCAGCATTTCCATATTTAGCAGAGGCTTTTTCTGCCAGTCACCTACAATCTTGTTGAGATGCCTTTCAGCAGCCTCCATATCCATACACGCCACAGGCATGTATCTCATAATTTCTCTATTTGAATAAAGCTGATATATAATATCTAAATCATCCTGGCCGAATGGCTTGAGAATCAGTCTTTCTGTAGTAATCAACACAGCACCTCCAATAATTTTCTATATAATCATTTTACTACAGCATCCAGAAATTACAGTATTTTTACACTATTTTTCACTATTTTTACAGTATTCCTCCACTAATGCAAAAAACAACATACCCACTCTGAGAAACAGAGCGGGCATGTTGCTTTGGAAATTCATATTTTCATGGAATGCTGTTAGGCTAAATCCCCTGCAGCCTTAATCTTTACGCGGGCAGTATTACCCGGATAGTACTGTAACGGAACATCTTCCGCATCGATAATTTCAACAGTTTCTCTGATAGCACCTGCTTCAACAGCAAGTTCGATAGCTGCTGCACGAGCCTGAGCAAGAGCTTCTTCTCGTGGAATTTCATTATAATCAATCAGCTGTTCGTAAGTACCACTTACCTTTGAAATAGCTGAACCGATAGCATTTGCTACACCACCATGTGGGTGCTTTGTAACACTCTTTGCGCCAGCGAGATCTTCTGGAAGAATGATAGAACCGCCACCTACGAGAATAACATCTACATCATCAGAAGAAACCTTCATAGCATCGATAGAATCTTCGCATAAAGCTCTGATTTCTGCCATAGCCTTATTTGCAAATTCTTCGTCAAGATGAGCAACGAGAGACTTATCGCCTAATTCTGTGAGACCAAGACGTACTGCAATATCAGTTGTAGTACATACATCGCCACCAAAGCAGAGTGCCTTTTCTGTGATCTGATAACCAACTGAATCCGGACCAACAGTCACTGTACCATCTTCTTTCTGACGAACTATAGAACCACCGCCAAGACCGATAGAAACAACGTCAGGCATACGGAAGTTTGTTCTTACACCACCGATAGTAACAGCGATGCCTGATTCTCTTGGGAAACCGTTCTGGATAACACCAAGGTCAGTAGTTGTACCACCAACGTCGATAACGATAGCATCCTTGAGCTGGCTGAGGTAGCTGGCACCACGGATAGAGTTTGTAGGACCGCATGCGATAGTTAAGATTGGATAACGTCTAGCGTATTCCATAGTCATGAGAGTACCATCGTTCTGAGAAAGATATACTTCTGCATTAGTGATACCTTCATCAGCTAAAGACTTTGCAAATCCTTCTGTAAATGATTCTGCAACCTTATAGAGTGCAGCGTTGAGGATAGTTGCATTTTCACGTTCGATAAGACCCATAGAACCGATTTCACTTGAAATAGAAACATGAACATCTTCACCCATGATTTCCTTGCAAAGCTTTGCCGCTTCCAGTTCATGATCGTTACGAACTGTAGAGAATACACATGAGATAGCAACAGACTTTACGTCCTTGCTCTTTAATTCATTGAAAAATTCTGTAGCTGCAGCTACATCAAATGTAGCAAGTTCCTTACCGTCATATTCGAACCCGCCTCCGATAATTGCAGTCTTAACTGCAATAGCCTTTAAATCTTCCGCCCAGTCTACCATGAGTGGGATGCCCATTGTAGCAGGAGCACCGATACGCATAATACCGATAGGTGCAAGATTTTTTCTTTCTACGATAGCGTTTGTACATTGAGTTGTGCCAAGCATAGCCTGTACGATTTTACTGCGATCTACACCAGACTCATCTAAAACTGTACGAACTGCGTTAAGAATACCATCATAAATATTTGAACTTGTATGCTGCTTAATGGAAGCAACTACATTTAAATTTTCATCAATGAGAACGGCATCTGTATTTGTACCGCCTACGTCAATACCAAGCTTATACATTTAGCATCCTCCTTTGCAACGTTCCTCAAGTGGAATATAATCTGTGTCTACACCAAAATAACGAGGACCAACCAGTTCAAGACCTTCTTTTGTTCTCCAGAGCGGGAAGCACTTGAGGCCTACAACAAGAACTCTCTTACCATACTTAAGAGCATCCGTTGGAACTGGAATAAATGTTTCTGTATCTACAAGACAGATGAGATCAGGAGTTGTAGCAAGGATATCATCATCTACAACAGCAGTAAGATTTTCATTCTGGAATTCTACATAAGCTGACTTGCCCTTATCATCGCCAATACCATCAAGAACAACCTTACCAAAGTTAAAACCGTTACGAACATCACGTTCTACGTCAGAAATCTTACCCTTGAAAAGCTTGAATGCTTCTGCACTTTCAAGAAATGCTTCTTCTGGTGTCTTATCAGTTGATTCTTTTACCTTTCGGATAGACGCACCCAGCATTTCACTTCTAGTTACGATGTTCTTTACTCCGTATTCCTTCATGAACTTGCCTTCCATAGGATAAAGGGATACAGAAACAGAACCGCCGCATGACATAGTAACTGCACGAGCTAATTCTTCTGTCCACTGATTTGTTACTGTACGGAAAATACAAGAATTGCCCTTTTCATCAACAAGAGCCATTGGAGTTGCAGAACCACCACCAATTGTAAATGTAACCATCTGTAATTCAGGGAAAGCACGACCCATACCATCACAGTCAACCATAGGAAGACCAAGTCTTGCAGCCGCTGCAATCGGTAACATTGAGTTTACACCACCTGCTTCGATTGGCATAAAAGCATAGATTGGTTTGCCAAAGAAAGCAGATACTGTTTCATATAAAACTTTATATTCTTCACCACCAATACCCTTTTCACAAAGAACTGTTGGTGCACCCATCATTGCAATCGGAACGATAAGAGCATCATCTGGAACTTCTTCAGGATCAAGTAAAGTAACCGGACCATGTTCCTGAACAGCACCCATAGCTATAAGCTTGCCAACATAAGGATCACCACCGCCGCCAGCACCTAACAGAGCTGCGCCAAGAGCGATATCTTCGATTTCAGGTATACCTATTTTACGCATATTAAACACTCCTTATTTTATAAATAGACGTATAAGGTATAACCTGCAGTCATACCTTACACGATGATTTTCATTTAATTAATTCTTTTTGCCTACTAACTTATCAAATACCAGGTAAAGAACAAGTGATACTGCAATACCGTTAATCGGACCAACAAAGAACGGAACATTGAGAACCGCTAACGCAGGGATAGAAGCAAATGTGCCACCTGTCATACATGCAATAAATGCACCTGCTAAGAAGGCAATGATACCTGGCGCATAGAGGCCTTCTCTTACCTTGAAGTTTTCAATCTTACCCTTACCAACAATCCAGTAGTCAGCAATCATAACACCCATTACAGGTGGAACGAGAGCAGATAAGAGTGAAAGGAAGCCCTGAAGAGAATTGAGTACGCCTGCTGCTGCGAGAGCTGTACCGAGAACACCTGCAATTGCAGTAGTGATTCTGCTCTTCTTTTCATCCTGACCAAGCATTACTGAAAGTGCGAGACCGCCTGAGTAAGCATTTGATACGTTTGTTGTCCAAGTCGCAAGGATAAGAGCGATTAAGCCAATAGCAGGGAAACCTGCAGTTGAAAGGAATACGCTGATATCATATGAACCTGTGCAGATGGCTAAGATGCCACCAAGCATAAGAACGATAAGACCTGCAGGAAGAACACCTAATACAGATGATTTAACAACGTCCTTGCGGTTCTTTGCGAAACGGCAGTAGTCACCAGAAATAGCTGCAGCTACAACAAAAGAACCAACAGTAAGGCTGATGCAGTTAACAAATCCAATTGGAGCAGCTGGCTGATAACCAACTAATGCGCTGCTGTTACCAGAAACCAGATTGTAAATAAGGCAGTAAATAAGAACGATACCTAAAAGAGGTACTGCAATTCTGTTGAGCCACTTTAAACCGCTAAAATTAAAACATGCAGTAACCAGCATAATACAACCCCATACTGTGGAAGATAACCACACTGGGATATTAAGGCCTGTCATGCCGCCAATCATTGATGAGAATGAAGAACCACATACAGTAGCCTGAACACCAAACCAGCCAATGCACGAAATAGCAAGTACTAAACTGATAATGTATTTTGCACCCTTTTCACCGAGGGCTCCGCCCGCCATTACAGAAGTTGGCAGACCAGTATCACAGGCATGCATACCTGTAAAACTCATAAATACACATACAAGTGCGTAACCGATAAAAATTGAAAGTGCTGATGCACCTAAAGTGATTCCTGAACCAATCATGCCACCGATCATAAGAGCAGGAATACAAACTAACGAACCAATCCATACCATAGTGATGGATATCCAGCTCTGACGTTCTTCGGCTTTGATTTCGAACGCAGAATTTTGCTTTGACATAATATTCAATACCTTTCTTTAATAATTT
>JAFYUX010000052.1 GCA_017549385.1 Bacillota bacterium | reverse complement strand
CCTGCCATCTCGTCCTGCTGGCCACCCTGAGCCGGCCCGTCTGCAGGGTAACCCTGAGCAAGCGCACCAGCATTTTTGCTTTCTGACGCGAGTTTTCTTATAAACGAATTGAACTCAAGCCTTTTGTATATTTCAATGAGCCTGTTGTAATCAGGCTCTTCTGATTTCATCGTTTCGAAATCAAACTCCATAGGAACAAATCTGTTTATAGTTGCGAGACGCTTGCTCATTACTGCAAGGTGTGCATTTTCCTCGATTTTGTCCTTAAGCTTTGATTTTTTCATAGAATCGATGTTTGCGATCATGTTTTCAACAGAACCATACTCGATAATAAGTTTAGTCGCTGTCTTTTCGCCAACACCCGGGATACCTGGTATATTGTCAGACTGATCCCCCATGAGACCCTTAAAGTCGATAAACTGAAGAGGCGTAAATCCATACTTTTCTACTACAGCATCTGCGTCAAATGCGTCAAATTCTGATGTACCGCGCTTTGTAAAGATAACTGTCGTCTTGTCACTTGCAAGCTGGAGTGCGTCCTTGTCACCAGTGATGATATAAGTCTGGATGTCCTGTTCTTCTGCCAGTCTTGAAACTGTGCCCAGGATATCATCGGCTTCAAAGCCGTCTATTTCAAGTCTCCTGATATTCATTGCATCGAGAATGTCCTTCATAACAGGAAACTGCATAGCAAGCTCAGGTGGCATCTTTTTTCTACCAGCCTTGTACTCTGCGTACTCCTCATGTCTGAAGGTAGGCGCTTTTCTGTCAAAAGCTACTGCAATGTATTGAGGTTCGTAATCTTTTTCAATCTTATTGAGCATGTTGAGGAATCCAAAGATACCCTGTGTAAACATGCCGTCTTTTGTAATCATAGGCCTCTGGATGGCGTAATACGCTCTGTTCATCAAGCTGTTGCCATCGATTACTACAATCTTTTTATCCATATTAACTCCTGATCCATAACGATCTGATATATCGAGTCTGTAGTCGTATTGATAATATTATCCCTGAACTACATCAAAATCTCTATAGAAACATGTAAAGTTTCCTGTGTGGCATGCTGCACCTATCTGTTCTGCAATTACCAGAATAGTATCGCAGTCACAGTCATAGCTCACTTTTCTAACCTTCTGAAAGTGACCGGAGGTCTCACCTTTGTTCCACATTGACTGGCGGCTACGGCTGTAAAACCATGTTGTGCCGGTTGTAAGTGTCTTTCTGATTGCTTCTTCGTTCATATATGCCATCATGAGAACCTGCTTTGTCTCGTAATCCTGTACGATTGCCGGCACGAGGCCGTTTGCATCGTACTTGATCTGGCTGAGTACTGATTCGTTATTCATGTATTTTCTCCCGTTTCCAAGACATCACAAAGAGCTGAAACGCAATTGTCCAGCTCTGTTGTCATTTATCTTGTTATATTCTCATATTTACGCCGTTTGCCACAAGGTATCTCTTGAGATCTTTGATGTCGATTTCGCCAAAGTGGAATACGCTTGCTGCAAGGCCTGCGTCAGCTTTGCCGTCTCTGAAAACTTCAAGGAAGTGTTCCATTGTGCCGGCACCGCCTGATGCGATTACTGGTACTTTTACCATATCTGAAACAACTCTGTTGAGTTCGATGTCAAAGCCGCCTTTTACGCCGTCTGAGTCGATACTGTTGAGTACAAGCTCACCAGCCCCAAGCTTTTCGCCACGCTTTGCCCATTCGATGGCATCGATGCCTGTAGCAGTACGACCACCGTTTACATATACTTCCCATGAATCGTCTTTTCTCTTGCAGTCGATTGAGAGAACTACGCACTGGCTACCGAACTTAAGAGCCGCTTCTTTAATAATATCTGGATTTTTAACTGCTGCAGAGTTTACAGAAACCTTGTCTGCACCTGCTCTGAGTACGCTGTTAAAGTCGTCTATAGTACGGATACCACCACCTACTGTGAATGGAATATACACGTTATAAGCGGTTTTTTCCACCACGTCGAGGAAGATGTTTCTCTGTTCGTTTGAAGCCGTTATATCGTAAAATACGAGCTCGTCAGCGCCGATTTCGCTGTAGAACTTTGCAAGTTCCACCGGATCATCAACGTCCTGAAGGCCCTGGAACTTTTTGCCCTTTACCACTCTGCCGTTTTTTACGTCCAGACATGGAACTATTCTCTTAGTCAGCAATTTCGCCACCTTCTTTCAGGAAATTTGTAAGAAGCTTGAGACCTGTGTCTGAGCTCTTTTCTGGATGGAACTGCATGCCGATAACATTGCCCTTACGCACAACGCCAGGCACCTTTACACTGTAGTCTGCATAGTAAACTACATCATCCCAGTTTTCTGGAACTGCATAGTAAGAGTGAACGAAATATGAGTATTCGCCCTCTGCAATGTCAGTACCGATCTGGTCTTCTCTGTTTTTGATAAGCTTGTTCCAGCCCATGTGTGGAATCTTGTTTTCCGCGTTCCAGGATGGATCGTTTTCTGTGCCAAAACGAACTACCTGACCAGGGATAAAGCCAAGGCCTTCCCATTCGCCATCCTCAAAGCTCTTATCAAAAAGCATCTGCATGCCGAGACAGATACCCAGTAGGAGTCTGCCTTCTGATACAGCCTTTATAATATACTGGTCCATTCCGTTTGCCTTCAGGTTTTCGATAGCCTTACCGAAAGAACCTACACCTGGAAGCACCAGTGATGTACATTTGTCTAAAATTGCAGAATCAGCTGTAAGAACAGGGTTGCCTCCCAGTTTCTCAATAGCTTTGATAACGCTCTTTACGTTACCTGCATCGTAATCGATTACGCCGATCATTTATAAAACCCCCTTAGTTGAGAGAAGAATATCACCCTTTTTTTCAACACTCTGAGCGAGAGCTCTGCCCACACTCTTGAAGATTGCTTCGATGATGTGGTGAGTATTTTTGCCATACATGAGGTTGATGTGGAGAGTGATAAGGGCATTCATTGCAAATGCTCTAAAGAACTCTTCTACGAGCTGTGTTTCAAACTCGCCAACTCTTTCTGTAGGGAATTCTGCATTAAATACCAGATATGATCTGCCTGAAACGTCGATATATGCCGCTGCCAGAGCTTCGTCCATAGGTGTATAAGCTGTACCGAAACGTACGATACCTTTTTTGTCTTCAGTGCACTTTGCAAATGCCTGACCTAAAACGATACCGATGTCTTCTGCTGAGTGGTGGAAATCCACAAAAGTATCGCCCTTGCACTGGATTTCGATGTCAAAACCGCCGTGCTTGCCCAGAGCGTTAATCATGTGGTCAAAAAATCCGTTGCCTGAATCGCACTTTACCTCACCCTTGCCGTCAAGATTGAGGTTTACTGTGATTTCTGTTTCATTTGTCTTTCTTGTAATGCTGGCTGTTCTCATAATATCCACCTCTATAAATCGCCGAATCTGATTCTTACTGCGTTGCCGTGAGCTGTAAGACCTTCGCCGTCTGCCATATTTGTAATAGCATCTTTTACTCTGGCAAGATCGCTTTCAGAATAATGAACGATGCTTGTCTTTGTCTGGAAATCGTAGACACCTAACGGTGACGCGAATTTCGCTGTGCCGCTTGTAGGAAGTGTGTGGTTTGGACCTGCCACGTAGTCGCCTAAAGGTTCTGGTGACCAGCTGCCTAAAAGTACTGCACCTGCGCATTCTACCTTATCTAAATAATCCTTTGGATTTTCGATTTCGAGCTCGAGATGTTCTGGAGCGATATCGTTTGCGATTTCAAATGCGCTGTCCAGATCTTCTGTGATAAAGATTGCTGCATTGTTGTCGATAGACTGTCTTGCGATACCTTCTCTTTCAAGAAGTTTGAGCTGTCTTTCAACTTCTGCTGCAGCTGCATGAGCAAGTTCTTCGCTGTCTGTAATAAGTACAGATGAAGCCATAACGTCATGTTCTGCCTGTGAAAGCATATCTGCTGCCACAAATGCAGGATTTGCGTGCTTGTCAGCAATAATAGTGATTTCACTTGGACCTGCAATCATATCGATATCTACTGTGCCGAAAACGTATTTCTTTGCACGAGCCACATATGCACTGCCAGGACCTGTAATCTTATTTACCTTTTTGATGCTTTCAGTACCGTAAGCGAGAGCTGCGATACCCTGAGCACCACCTGACTTGTAGATTTCGTCTGCGCCGGCAATCTTTGCAGCAGCTAAAATCTTGCTGTTGATCTTGCCGTCTTTGCCTGCAGGAGTAATCATTACGATACGTGGGCAACCTGCAATCTTAGCAGGGATAACATTCATAAATACAGTTGAGAAAAGTGGTGCTGTACCGCCAGGGATATATACACCAACGTTTCTAATAGGTCTAATAAGCTGACCTAACATGATGTCGTCACCTTCTGTGTAGCTCCATGTCTTCTGAAGCTGCTTTTCGTGGAAGGATCTGATGTTCGCGGCAGCGATCTCAAATGCGCTGCGTGTTTCTTCGTCCAGAGAGTCGTAAGCTTGCTGGAGTTCTTCTTCTGTTACGCGGAGGTCGCCTACTGTTTCTGCATCAGGACCGCCAAATTTTGCACTGTAATAGTGGAGCGCGCTGTCGCCTTCTGCTCTAACCTTTGCGATTACTTCTTTTACTGTGGCGTCAATTGCGTCAAAGTCGTCATCAGTTCTGTTGCTGAGAACTTCAGCAGCAGTGAGTTCTTCGCCTTTTTTTATCTTTAAAATCTTCATTTTTACTGCTGGTTCCTTTCTCTGAGTGCTTCCATGATTTCTGCAACCTGTTTTTCCTTTGTCTTGAGGCTGGCACGGTTAACGATAAATCTTGCACTGATATCAGCGATCTCTTCTACTACAGAAAGACCGTTTTCCTTAAGGGTTGTACCTGTTTCCACGATATCCACGATAACGTCAGAAAGACCGATGAGTGGAGCAAGTTCTACAGAACCGTTGATCTTGATGATTTCGATAGAACGTCCCATCTTTGCAAAATACTGCTTTGCAACGTTTGGATACTTTGTTGCAACTCTGAGCTTTTTAGTCTTGTCATACTTGAATCCATCTGGTGCAGCTACAGCAAACTTACACTTGCCAAATCCGAGATCCAGCATTTCAAATACGTCAGAACCGCTTTCGAGAAGAGTATCCTTGCCGATAACACCTACGTCACAGGCACCCTTTTCTACATATATACCAACATCTACCGCTTTTACGAAGATGATACGGAATTTTCCAGTTGAATCTGTAAAGAAAAGCTTTCTGCTTTCTTTAGAATAATCAGGGAACTCTATACCGATTGACTGAAGCTGTTTTACTGTTGTATCAGCAAGTCTGCCCTTGCCAAGAGCGATATTGAGAACCTGGCTGTCTGATGCATCTGCGCCAAGAGCATCAAAGAGAGTGTTTACGTTGAGACCAAAACCTACAGCAGGAATATCTCTACCGAACTTTGTCATAAGCTGATCGTAACGACCGCCTGAACCAACAATAACACCAGTATTTTTAAGGTAAACCTTAAAGATCATGCCTGAATAATATTCAAGTCTGTTTACAAGACCCATGTCTACTGAAATTTCAATAGAATCACCCATTACTTCCTTGATGGCCTTTACGTTTTCGATGGCTTCGCGCATCTTATCATTGAGAGCAAGCTCAGTTGCCCTTGTAATGACATCATCCATGTCACCAAATAAAACAGGAAGAGCAAGGAGTACTTCTCTTGACTTGCCTTCGATGCCGTTATCATCAGCAAACATCTGGATAGCAGGAACATTTTTTGTTTCGATAAGCTCTCTAAGGTGAGTAGTCTGTTCTTTTAATGTAATCTTGCCGTCTTTTTCAAGTTCATCAAGAAGGCCGCTGAAGTAATTAGAATCACCCAGTTCTGTCTTGAGATCTGAGAAACCTGCAGCGCTGAGAGCCTTGATAGCAGTCTCAATAACGTTTGCATCTGTTTCAGGAGAACAAGTTCCAAAATATTCGATACCAGCCTGTTTAAACTCTCTTCTTTCGCCGGCTCTAAAATCAGCACTTCTGTAAACGTTTGTAACGTACATAAGCTTGATTTCGCCATCGTTTCTCTTATGAGTAGTAGCAATCATACGTGCAATAGGAATAGTTGCGTCCGGTCTGAGAACCATCATCTTTCCGTTGGCATCCATGATCTTGTACATGTCTTCTGTGCCTGCAGATACGCTTTCAGAAGCAAAGAGATCAAAATACTCAAATGTAGGAGTCTGAATCTGTCTGTATCCACTGTCACTGAAAACCTTAACTAAAGAGTTTTCTATGCTCTGGATTTTTTCATATTCGTCATAATTAAGGTCTGCTACACCTTCTGGAATAAAATTCTTTAACATGTCGTGCTCCATTTATATAAATTCTGATTTTAATTACAATCACATTATTGTTGTGACAAAATATATCGCTTTCTCACTTTACCACTTTACTACGCTAATACATTAAAAGTATAAGTCAACTAATTGTAATTGTCAATCAGTAAAAAATTATGCTATACTTTTTGCTGTAAGATTACTGCAATACCAAGCCTTTAGCCACATCCGGCTCCAGGTGATTTATATACAGGAGGTAATATCATATGTTTTATGATTATCACACACACACATCATTTTCAGATGATTCTGACACACCTATGATTGCTATGCTTGAAGGTGCCTGCAAAAAAGGGCTCACAGAAATCTGTATAACTGACCACTACGATCCAGGCTATCCCGACAACATGTACCCTTTCGATCTTCCATTTGATGAATATATGGCCACTCTTGCTGATTACCAGAAACAGTTTAAAGGCCGTCTCAGCATCAAGCGTGGTATCGAAATCGGTATCCAGCATCATCAGCTTGATAAATGCTCTGCTGCAGCAAATTCACACGATTACGATTATATCATAGGTTCCTTCCATTGTGCACTCGGCGAGCCACTTTACGAAGGTCATTTTTTCGATAACAAGACAGTAAAGGAGTCATTCCTGGATTACTACAGATACATGTACGACAACCTCAAGGTTTACAAGGATTACTGCAACTTAGGTCATATGAATATCGTGGCACGCTACTCCGGTGGTTCCCCTGCCTTCAACGAATATTCCGACTACTGTGAAACAATCCTCAAGATGATTATCCAGGACGGCAAGGGTATCGAGCTCAACACATCTTCTTTCAAGTACAAGATGGAAACTACATGCCCATCCGAAGATATCCTGAGACTCTACAGATCTCTCGGTGGCGAAATCAGTTCTATCGGCTCAGATGCTCACGATCCTGACCGCATCGCGGACCACTTTGATTATGCAACAGAGTATCTCAAGTCACTTGGATTTAAGTACATAACTGCATTTACAAAGAAAAAGCCGGAGTTTATTAAGCTTTAGAAAATTCAAATGCGATATATATCTCATAATCACGGAGCTCGGTGTTGCCCTAACGGATTCTGATATATATCGCATTTTTAATTAGTAAATGTTGAAATCAGCAATTTTTATTTTTCAGATGCTGATTTCTTCCTATTTGCTGAAAGAGGACTGTTTTACAACAGCCCTCTTTCTTTTATGGAATATTTTAAATTGAGAATGAACATTTCCAAATGCCACTTACGTTTAAAGGCTGATCGGCTTTTTTACCTCCTTCAAATGATTTGATATTAAGGATATAATCACCAGATTCTAAGTCAGTAGTGCTTACAGTCCACTGAATATTGCCATCACATATAGCAACAGATTCTGTAGATGAATTATTTATAATAATGTTTCCTTTACCATCTACGATTTCATATTCTGCTATTTTTAACACATCAAATTCACTATACGGAACCATATCTGTATTTACAAAATCAGCATTTATAATCAGGTTATCATTTGCTACAACAGTTTCAACTTTAATTTCATTTGTTGCCTGTTCGTATACTGAACCTGTTACAGCACCTGAAATATTAGTTACATCTTTAAAAAATCCTGTACCATTCATAGCCATTACACCTATAGGCAGACAAATGCATAATACTGCTGCAGCTGCAAAAGCTATAAAACGTTTTTTATTGATAGTTTTCATACTTTTAACCTCCATATCCATGTAAACGGCAGTTTTAGTGTTGTTGATTATTCGTTTGCGCATTTCATCAGACATCTCTATCGATTCAACAGTATTTTTAATTGAAGATAAATTCATTTTATACACTCTCCCTTATATATTCTTTTTTAAGCATCCCTCTACCCTTTTGTAATCTCATTTTTACAGCTGAAGATGTTCTACCGATAATTCTGGCAATCTCCTCAATATGATATCCTTCAACGTAATATAAGATTAAAACAAGTCTATATTTTTCCGGCAGATTCATAAGAGCATCTAATATCTCGCTTTTATCATCCTCATGAATTATATGTTTTACTGAATCAATATCCATATGTGGATGTCTTGATTTATAGCGTAATATGTCATTACATCGGTTAGATGCTACTTTTAAAAGCCATGCTTTTTCGTGTTCAGCGTCTTTAAAAACAGTAGATTTCTGAAAATATCTGATTAAAGTTTCCTGTACTACATCTTCAGAGTCAGCTTCACTTCCAAGCATCACATAGCACAATCTAAACAGCATATTGCCATATGTATCGATTACTCTTTCTATATCATCAGCCGGCCGAACTGATGTATTTATCATCTTATCTACCCCCATTCACTATATACACGTTTGAAAACGAATTTTGGTCAATTTATTCTATTAATTTTTAAATAATTAGTAACAAAAGAATTCCTAGAGAAAGTGTTGCGAGGAGTGTGGCGAAGATACAATGAGCGAATAAAAACTTTGGTGTAAAAAGAACTTTGCGCGCGAAGCAAGACAAAGGCTTTTTCCCAAAGTAT
>JAFYUX010000051.1 GCA_017549385.1 Bacillota bacterium | reverse complement strand
GATGTTGCATATAAAATCAAGCCTATTCTTGAAAAAGCGGGTATAAAAGTAATAATGACAGTTGCAGAGGATGATAAGACAGATCCAGCTCTTGCAGAAAGAGTGGCAATTGCAAACGAAGCTGGCAACGTAGATCTTTATGTGAGTATCCATGCAAATGCTTTAGGCTACGGCGAAGACTGGACAACTCCTTCCGGTTGGGAAATTTACCACAATGGCGAAGACCCGGATGCTGAACAGGCTGCAAAATCTATCAGAGCGGCGACTTTAGCGGCTATTCCAACTATCAAGGATAGAGGCGTAAAGGTAGAGAGTTTCCACGTAATAGTAAATACAAAGATGCCTGCAGTTCTTATTGAACACGGCTTCTATACTAATCAGCAGGAAGTCGAACTCCTTAAGTCAGACTCATACAGAGGCAAACTTGCTGCTGCCGATGCCCAGGGCATCATCAATTTCTTTAAGCTCTACAAGTAAAGTCTTTTAACGGGGTGAATATCATGGCGACAAAAAGACCCATCAAGAGAAAAAAGAGAGCTCCGGAAATGATTGACGCTTACGATGACGATATGAATTTTATCGGTGCTTTCGTAAGACCGGCAGTTCATTATAACAAGATGTGGCACAAAGTAGCTCAGTGCTGGATTATTGGTCTTGGTCCAGAAGGTCCGAGAGTATTTCTGCAGCGCAGATCTTTTGAAAAAAAGAGTAATCCAGGCAGATACGATGTATCAGCAGGTGGTCATGTTTCAGCCGGAGAGGAACCAAAAACGGCAATGGTTCGCGAGATTCAGGAGGAAACAGGACTTATCTTAAAAGAGCATCATCTTATTGAGGTGGGTACGTGCAAAGAGGTTTCAGGTCACGATCGCGAAATCGCACACATCTTTGTTCATTTTGAAATCGATCCGCCATTTTATCCAGGCAAAGAAGTTATCTATATGGTTTCTGCAGATCTGGAAGATTTCAAGGCACTTTCCGAAGGAACCGCTGAGAGTATTACTGTAGTACCGGCTATACGTACCGGTCCTATGGAACAGGAAGCTTTTGTGGTAAACCAGGACAACTTCTGCAATCACGAAAACTTTGTAACTATGGTTTATCCATATGTAAAGAAGTATATTGCGGAATACGGATTTCAGCCTGGAGGAATTTCAAAAGAAAAACTTTAAATCGCAATTCGGCCAATTGTCATAAGGGTTGACATAAAAAGAACCGGCGGTGCGCATCAGGCGCTCCGCCGGTTTTCGTTTTTGTTTATTTACTTTGTTTTCATCTGGAATAAGCAGAAGTGAGTCTTGTTGTCAGGATAGTCTTCGATGTTTTCGTCCATGAGTTCGAGATCAAAGAGTTCGCCAGCATTTTTTCTGCAGAGTACAGCATAATCATCTTCCAGTTCACCAGTAGAGAGATCTTTTGCAGCTTTAGCTGTATCTTCTACTTCGATAATTTTAAGGGAAGGATAATCATACTTGAGATGGTCTTCGCACTGCTTGAGAGCGAGAACGTGAGATGCTACAAACTTGAGATGGTCATCAGGAATACCTTTTTTCTTAAACAGGCAGTGATGAATATTGAGGTCTGTTTCGCCTCTGATAAAGAGTTCTACGCCGTTTGTTGCAAAGAATGTTTCAAGTACCATGCCTGATACTGAATTGTAGATAGCACATACGCCGTAGTCAGTCTTTCCTGTTTTGAGGGCTTTGATAACATTGCCTGATGTCACCAGCGGAACGTACTCAACGTCCTGAAGCTTTAACTTTTCAACAAGGTCTTTTGCAGCCTGTTCTGAGTTTGAACCTTCGATACCCTGATAGCCAATCTTTATCATTACTTTTCTCCTTTTGCTTTTTCTCTTGTTATATATCTTGCATCCAGAATCTGCTGGCGGAGTGTTTCGCTGAGCTCTTTCTGCTGTGTCTTGTCCAGACCTTCCGTTTCTACAGGAGGGAGGACAGTTACCAGAATATGAGCTGGCTTGATCCAGATGCCGTTGTTTGCTTCCATGATTTTGTATGTTCCGTCAATTGAAATCGGAACGATCTTAGCATTGTATTTTACTGCTGTCTTTACTGCACCGTTTTTAAATTCGCCCATTTCTTCGCCTCTGCTGCGAGTACCTTCTGGGAAGATTGAAATGGATCTGCCCTGTGGAATCTGGCTGCCGGCATCATTTAACGCACGAAGTGCTTTCTTTGCGTCGGCTCTGTCTAAAAAGACGCATCCCAGGTATTCCATCCAGGTACGGATAACGGGGATCTTTTGTGTGCTGTCTTTTGCAACGATACCGTGAGGCGATTTGAGGCATCCGAGAAGTATCAGAAGGTCCCATGCACTCTGATGGTTTGCTACGTAAACTGCAGGCTCGTCAGGAATGTTTTCGAGACCGTAAACCTCATAGGTAACACCACCGTTTTTTAACATCCTCTGAGCCCAGTGATAAACTCTGGTATCTACCAGTTTGTGAAATGCTTCAGAATCTTTTTCCCTGAGCTTTTTTGCACGGAACATATCCGGCAGTGAAACAAATAAATATCCTATCAGCCCTAAGAGCCATATAAGTGATCTCAATGTATATCCTCCTAAAAATGCTTTACCGCTTCAGTATAACACAATTTATTCTTGAGTTAGGCTAGCCATAAAAATATTATAGCATACCAAGATTCACTTATAGTAGCCATGAAAAAACAGGATTTTCCTATTGCTCCGCAAAAGCAGAATCAGAAAAACTTCTAATAAGCAAAAGGTACATCTAAGAAGTCTGCAACGGAAACAGACAGATTATATGCTATGGCCTGAATATTATTTTGAATCCATAACGCATCCGAATAATTGTCGTGGTAGGCGATCTCTACGAGAACAGCAGGAGCGGCAACCCTGCGTACTTCTGCGAGACTGGTAGTAGGCACAATACTTACAAGAGAAGGCTCAGGATATATCCACTTTAGATTGTTGGCGATGATAGTTGCGGCATTTCTTCCAGAATCGCTGTATGTGTAATAGTATACATCAGGGCCCATGAGCTGGCCTGCAATTGATGGTGGAGAAGCGTTGGAGTGAAGAGCCAGATGTAAGTCATAATTTCCTGCGTTTGATGCTGCAATTGCTGCAGAAAGAGGTTCGTCCGGATTGTTTCGAGTTACAGATATACCGCTGCCGGTAAGATAGGGAATCATGGCGTCTGCAATAAGATTCATGTATTGTTCTTCGTTGCCTCCAGTGATGTAAGGATTGAATTCCTGAGTAGACGGACTGAGAAAGATGGATGGCATAAATTACCTCCTTAATATTGAGTGCTTTTAGCCAAAAAGACAGTTTAGACGGTTTAATGGAATGACAATTTGTTGTATACTTATTATGTATGCAATGAATATAACATGGGTTCGTGTGCCCTCTTAAAGATGGCTTTAAAAGGGACGAAAAATCCAGCAGAAAGGTTCGGTGAATAGATGTGGAAAACATGATCAATGCTCTCAACGACGCAATAGAAAAAATCGGTGTATTCGGCGGACCAATTGCAAAAATTATAGCGGTTGCAGCAGTTCTGATTATTGGCTTTATAACTATAAAAATAATTAACGGGGTGCTGAAAAAGGCACTTTCCCGCTCTCGCCTGGACGAAGTCCTGCACAAGTTTATCTTAAACTGCACAAAGGTTGTATTACTGATACTGCTGGTACTTATAGTTCTCAGTGTTCTCGGCATCTCAATGGCACCTTTTGTTACAGTTTTAGGTACATGCGGCGCTGCAGTTGCTCTTGCACTTAAGGACAGCCTCAGCAATTTTGCCGGCGGTATCCTCATCATGATAAACAAGCCTTTTGGTAAAGGCGATTTTATCGAAGTCGGTGGTGTGTCGGGCAAGGTTCATGAGATTGACCTCATGTCATCAAAGCTGGTGACGCTGGACAACAAGATTATCACTATACCAAACGGACGACTTTCTACTGATACAGTTATCAACTATTCTGATCAGACAACCAGAAGGGTGGATTGCGTATTTGGTATCGGTTACGGTAGTGATATCAGGCAGGCAAAAGAAATCATTGCAAAAGTTATAGCTGAGTCACCTATGTTTATCGACGATCCTGCTCCTGTTATTGGAGTAAAGGACCTTGATGACAGTGCAGTGCTTATAGAAGCGCTGGCATGGTGTGCAAACTCAGATTACAACGCGGCCAGATATTATCTTAAGGAACAGGTTAAGATAGAACTGGACAAGGCTGGTGTGGATATTCCATTCCCGCAGGTTACAGTTCATATGGCAGAAAAATAGGTAAATAACGGTATTAGCGTCCGGGGACCGGTCGCAATCCGGAGATATAGTTCTAAGTTTTATTATTATGGAAAGGGGCAACCAAATGTTAAAAGGAAAACACCTGCTGGAACCGATGGATTTTACTCTGGAAGAAACAGACGAAATCTTTGCTACGGCAGACGATATTATAGATAATCCTAAGAAGTACGCTCATGTTGCAGACGGCATGCTCATGGCTACACTCTTCTATGAGCCAAGTACACGTACTCGTCTCAGTTTCGAAGCTGCTATGCTCAGACTGGGTGGTCAGGTTATCGGTTTCTCAGAACCAGGCTCAAGCTCAGTATCAAAGGGCGAAAGTATTGCTGATACAACAAAGACAATCGGTTGTTATGCAGACATCGCTGTTATGCGTCATCCAAAAGAAGGTGCCCCAAGAGTTGCTGCAATGAACAGCACTATCCCTGTAATCAACGCAGGTGACGGTGGCCACCAGCATCCTACACAGACACTTACAGACCTTATGACAATCAGAACTTACAAGGGCAGACTTGAAAATCTTACAGTAGGTCTCTGCGGTGACCTTATGTTCGGCCGTACAGTTCACTCCCTCATCAAGGCTCTCTCTAGATACAGCAATATCAAGATCGTTTTAATCTCACCAAAGGAACTGGTTATTCCAGAATACGTGAGAAAAGAAGTTCTCATTAAAAATAACATTGAGTTTAAGGAAGTTAGAAAGCTCGAAGATGCTCTTCCAGAACTTGACGTTCTCTACATGACAAGAGTTCAGAGAGAAAGATTCTTCAACGAAGAAGACTACATCAGACTCAAGGATTCATACATACTTGACGGAGCAAAGATGAAGCTTGCAAAGGACGACATGATTATCATGCATCCGCTCCCAAGAGTAAACGAAATCGCAGTAGAAGTAGACGATGATCCAAGAGCTCGCTACTTTGACCAGATGAAAATCGGTATGTATGTAAGAATGGCTTTAGTTGTAAAGCTTCTCGGACTGGAGGCATAACATGGTAGAAATCAACAGCATCAAAAAGGGTATCGTAATCGACCACATCACACCAGGTAGAGGCATGCGTCTCCTGG
>JAFYUX010000050.1 GCA_017549385.1 Bacillota bacterium | reverse complement strand
ATGAAAAATTGCTGGAAGAAGGGGATTATACTCGGGAGCGTAAAAATGAGATTAATTCAAATCGACTTTTGGCAAGGATCTACTGGTGTTCGGTAACATTTCTTTTTCTTGGAATCAGTTTTCTTACATTTGAGTGGTGGATCAGCTGGATAATCTGGCCGCTGGCGGGGGTGCTGTACGGAATTATTTGCGGGATTGCAGCGGTAGTACGGAAACGGAAAATCGCAGGGTAGAAGTGACGAGCAGGAAATCGAAAAGGTAGCAGTGAATCGTAAACGCAGGATTCAAGGGGATGAGGTGTGAGGGTGAATATCGTAAATATAATTTTTAAAGCTGTAGTTGCCGGTATGGGTATAGCGGTAATTGTATTATCAGCATTAGGTGAACTAGATACGAGTTCAGGCTTTTCCATGCTGGGTTTAGGTCTTGCGTGTGCAGGAATATACTTATTAAGTAAAAAGGACTAAAAAAGGGAGTGCTGTTATAGCACTCCCTTTCATATTTTATAGGATAAATTTTGTACCGAACTGGTAAATCGGGTCCGCAATATCGGGATAAATCAATCTACCTATTTCGTAAGAAAATTCATAAACATCTGAGCTGTTTCAACTCTGCTAGCTTTGCCGCCAGGAACCAGGTCGTTGTTACCCTTGCCGCTGATAATCTTTGAGCCGCAAGCCCACTGCATTGCTGTTTCTGACCATTCGCTAACCTGAGCAGCATCTACGTAAGTGCTGAGATCAACAGAATCGCCAGCCTTGAGGTCGAGGCCTTTGTAGATTGCATAACGGTAAAGGATAGTTGCTAACTGCTCGCGAGTTACAGGACTGAGTGGAGCAAATTCACCTTCAGCAACGCCTTCTACGATCTTATGCTCGTTAGCCCACTTAACCGGAACTGAATACCATTCGCCATCAGGTACATCAGTAAAACCATGTAATGTAACTACGTGTTCGATAGTTTCTTCTGAAATATCTGAACCTTCA
Organism: Bacillota bacterium; assembly: GCA_017549385.1. Lineage (GTDB taxonomy): Bacteria > Bacillota > Clostridia > Peptostreptococcales > Anaerovoracaceae > RGIG7444. Next base: position 1,771 of record JAFYUX010000050.1, on the reverse strand, counting down.
GGAATAACTTCATGTTCGATAGTTTCTTCGCCATAGCCCGGAGAACCTTCTAATCTCCAGAGCATTGTTACGATCATAGCACGGTTTGTTGTGCCGCTTACGTCAAAGAGACCATCGCCAACGCCGTTCATGATACCATTTTCGAGAACGTAATCAACAGCCTTGTGGTACCATTCTGCAGGATCGACATCAGTGTAAGGAGCACCTATGCAACCGCTTACGCCGTCGCAAGCTTCGTCACCGTAGTTGAACTTAGCCTTTGCAGAAATCTTGCCGTTTTTATCAGCGAGAGTCTTGTAGAGAATGCCTTCGCCGTAGTCGTAGTACTCAATAGAGTAGTCAGCTGGAACCGTAATAACAGTGCCTCTTGTGAGGATTTCGCCAGCAACTAAAATTGCGTAAACGTCATATTCATCATGAGCGATGATATTTACGTCTGTGTTTGTAATAACCAGGTCACCGTCAGCCCAGATACCAACTGCGTTACCGTGGATAACACCCATCTTGCCGCTGATATGAACGTCGCCGCCAACCATGCCGAGAACTTCGCCTTCGTCGTCAAACTCTGGATAAGAATAAGCAGAAATAGCACAGCCACCTGCAAACTCACTGTTGCGGATTTCGATACTTTCTACAGAACCAGTGATATAAATATTACCGCCAGAACATCTGAGAACATCCATACCTGACAGTCTGCCAACAGCTCCGCTGATAGTGAGATCGCCTTCGCTACAAGAGATTGTTGTACCGTCAACAAGGATATCACCAATAGAACCGCTGATAGTGAGAGGACCGAAAGATGAGCTGATACCATCTACTGGGAACTCAGGACCCTTTGGATCTGAAATATGGAAATCACCTACAGTACCCTTGATTTCAAGACCGCTAGTGGCCATAATACCAGAGCTCTGAGAATAGATATCACCAATAGTACCAGTGATAGTGAGAGAACCGTTCTGTACTTCGATGGCCGGGTGGCATTCAGCCTCGTATTCGTCTTCTGTATCGATGACTACAACATTTGTGCCATAGATATCATTTTTGCCAGCCTTTTTAGTATCAACACCGTGAATCGTAAGATCGATGTTTTCAGTGAGGATACCAGCGCCCTTTGCAGTGCTGATAGTTGCGTCAGTGAGTGTGAGAGTATTTGTGTCGAAATCAAACTTTACTGTACCGTCGCCTAATACGTTAGAAGCGTTAGCTTCTGTAACTTCTATACCAGCAACTACGATGACAGGTTCTGTGATGAAAATGCCTTCGTATTCTTCGTCTTCGCCGTCCTCTTCTACAGTAGCGTCATCCTCTGTAGTTGTTTCATCTTCTGTTGCAGCTTCATCCTCGAGAGTTGCATCATCTTCAACTGTAGAGTCATCGCCAGATGTAACATCTTCGCTAACAGTTGTGTCGCTGCTTGCATTACTTTCGATGTATGGAGCAGCATAAACCGTTGCTGGAAGCATCGAGATGCACATGATGATTACAAGGATTAAGCTCAGTAATTTCTTTTTCATAAGCTGAATTTCCCCTTTCGATTAATTAATTATTTCGTTGATAATATTATATCGTAAAATGGGTCATGGAAAAAGTTTGTTTAGCAAGTATACACATGCAATATCATGGACTTTTGGTATATAATGTTGGAAGATTATAACTACGTCATCGCATAATGGAGTTGGAAAATGGCTGTATCATATATGTACGACCACGAGTGGGATAAAAAACTTAAGATAGAAACGGTGGGACGCAAGGACGATCACGCGGACGCATT
>JAFYUX010000049.1 GCA_017549385.1 Bacillota bacterium | reverse complement strand
TTGCAGAGCCACCACACACAGCCGCCACCCCTCTGCACCAAGAGCAAAGGTTAAGGAACAAGGATTGACAAAGAAAAAAGTTTTACTTGGTTTCTATTGGTTTTGGGGAACTTCAAAAACGCCTAAAATCTGCGGAACATTATGCGGAACAATGGAAATTGAAAAAGCCAAAAGCCTTGATATTGCTAGGCTTTTGGCTTTTTGGGGTTTAATGAGTGGGAATAGTCTGGCCCTGCGAGCATAGCGAGCAGCTAGGCACGACTTTCTGCGAGAACCGCAGCGCTTTAGCGCGTGGCGGTTTACCGCTGAATAAAAATTACCGCTGAATAAAGATTGTAGTACTGCGCTTTAGCGCTTGGCAATTTTAATGCTCGTTATGCGGACTGAAATCTTTTGATTTCAGTCCGCTTTTTTTGTTCTGTTATAAAATTTAAAAATCAAAAGGAATTTACATAATGATTAAGAGTAGAACTACACAACTTATTTATCAGACAATCTATTGCACATTAGGTTTTGTCGGTATCATTGCCAGCTTTGGTATTTTTGATGATATCACTATGTTCCGCTGGGACTTCTATGTGCATTTTACAAACCTCAGCAACTACTTTTGCATAGGCGTAATGTTTGCATCTTTAATTCAGACTGCAAAGAAAAAGGAAGACAGCTATGTTACTACAGCTCCAGCCATAAAGTTTATTGGCATGTTGGCTATTCTCCTCACTTTCCTGGTGTTTAACATTTTACTGGCAGGGGCTGAAGGTCGTGATCCTCAGCTTAACTGGCGTATCGGCAGCCTTTGTGCTCACGTTGTTCTTCCTATTATGTACGTGGGAGATTGGTTCCTGTTCTATGAAAGAGGCAAGACAAAGTTATCTTATCCGCTGTTATCAACTTTATTCCCGCTGGGTTACGTTGCCTTTATTTTCATCCAGGCTGCAATATTAAAGTTTGACAGTTCAATACTGATTCCTGGATCAACAACTCCGCTTATCTACCCATACTTCTTTGTAAACCTTGAAACTCAAGGTGTTGCTGGTGTGGCAAAATGGATTGTGATTCTGTCAGTTGCGTTTATCGTTGCAGGGTTCCTGTTTGTTGGAGTAGATAGACTTCTCAAAAAGGTACGCAAATAAAATACATACAACTTACGATTGAAATCAGGTGATTTTAAATGAAGAAAATTATAGTTTTTTTCCTTACAATCTGCATGATCAGCTGTTTTATCTTTACAGGTTGCGCAGGCAAAACTGAAAGTGCGCCTGTACTTACAAACTGGGTTGAGGGATCAGCACCTGCAGAAGCACTTAAAGAATATGTGAAAGTCGTTACCGACAGTAAGTCTGAGGATTTTATCCCGGTAGAAGACCGTATTGCAGTTTTCGATCTGGACGGTACGCTTTATTGCGAAACGTTTCCAATTTATGGCGAGTGGATCCTCTTTTCTGATTATGTGTTAAATACACCGAGCTACGAAGCATCAGCAGAACTCAAAGCTGTTGCTGAGGAACTTGCAGCAATTGAAAAGGCTAGTGATATTCCTGGTCATATGGAACAGACTCACATCAATGCTCATGCAAAAGCATTTGCTGGCATGACTATCGAAGATTATATGGACGTAGTAGAAGCTTTCAAAGCAACTGAAGCCGAAGGCTTCGAAGGCATGACACGCGGTGAGGCATTCTATATTCCTATGCTGGAAGTAGTAGATTATCTGCTGGATAATGACTTTACGGTGTATATCTGCAGTGGCACGAACAGATTTACTGTTAGAAGCCTCATTGATGGTGTAATTGATATTCCTGCACGTCAGGTTATCGGCACGGACTTTACTATCGTGGCCAGCGGCCAGGGCGAAGAGATGGATATGCACTATAACTATGTTGCAGATGATGAGCTTCTGATGGGCGACACTGTTATCACTAAAAACGTAAAGATGAGCAAGGTTGCGCAGCTGGAACAGGAGCTGGGTCAAAAGCCGGTTCTTGTATTTGGCAACAGCACAGGTGATGTACCAATGGCGGTATATTCAGAAGAAGAAAATCCATATCTCACAAAGGTATTTTTCCTGCTCTGTGACGATCTCCAACGAGAACGCGGAAACGAATCCAAGGCACAGAAAATGGCTGACATTTGTGCTGAAAAGGGTTGGGAAACAATTTCCATGGCTAACGACTGGGTTACTATCTACGGAGATGGTGTGAGTGTGAAATAAAAAATATAAGTCGTCTAATCTTCGCGATTAGGCGACTTTTTTGTGTAAAGAAAACCCCGCGGTGGATGCGGGGTTTTGTTGTCTTTTGTGTTTTAATTTTGTGTGCGGAGCACTCGATGAGTTACTGGGCGTTTGAGCCAAGATTCATTTCAACGTGGAGCATGCCGAGACCCATTGCAGTTACTGCAGCAGTTTCTGCTCTGAGAATACGTCCACCGAGAGAAATGATGTGGGCGCCAGCTTCGCGGGCAAGTTCGATTTCCTTGTCATCAAATCCGCCTTCAGGTCCGATGAGGATACCTACAGACATGCCTGGCTTGATCTTGGCGAGGGCTTCTTTTGTTTCTTCCATACCGCGTTCATTTTCGTAAGGAACCATAAATAAGTCCATTTCGGCAACCTTAGCCATGGCCTGCTTGTATGTCATAATGTCATAAACTTCAGGAATGATGTTTCTCTTACTCTGCTTTGCCGCGCTTTCTGCGATAGACTGCCAGCGTTCGATCTTTTTCTTTTTCTTTTTTTCTTCTACTTTCATAACGCAACGCTTCATCTCAACTGGAATGATGCCTGTTACGCCAAGTTCAACAGTCTTCTGGATGATAAGCTCCAGTTTGTCTCCCTTAGGTAAGCCCTGGAAGAGATAAAAGTTAACTGGAAGCTCTGTGTTCTGGTAGTTTTCTTCCATGATCTCTGCCACAACAGTCTCGTCTTCGATACTTGCGATACGGCAGAAGAAGCTGATACCAGCACAGCTTACCAGGAAATTATCATCGATCTGCATGCGCAGTACATTACAAATATGGTTATAGTCCTTGCCTGTGATGTGGAAACAATCACCTGAGCGCGCACCTTCTTCTACAAAAAAATTATACATATATAGTCACCTTTAGATTTTTAAGTGCTGATAAAACATTGTTATTAAACAAATTTAAAAGTTGTTCATATGACTGAACTTTAGCATAATCTGTGGCTTTTTTCAAGTGAACTAAATAACCTATTGACTTGGTAGGATATCAATGTTAGAATTCTTATGCCGACCAAAACGGTAGGCATTAAAGGGGTTTAATATAAAATAAAACATAAAGGAGGATTATGGTGGCAAAGGTAGTAGCGATTTGCGTAAGTGATGAGAAAGGTACAGTAAAAAATGTGGTCCCTGAGGTAACAGTTGAGGTTGATCATGGCATCGTAGGTGATGCACATGCTGGAAAGTGGCATCGTCAGATCAGTCTGCTGGGAAATGAAAGCGTTGATAAAATCAGGGTAGCAATGCCTGATATCGCTCCGGGCGCTTTTGCAGAAAATATCTTAACTGAAGGCATCGAATTATATACTCTGCCAGTGGGTACTAAGCTGAAAATCGGCGAAGTTCTTATAGAAATCACTCAGATTGGCAAACAGTGTCATGCAGCCTGTGCCATCCGCAAGCTGACTGGCGATTGTGTAATGCCTCGAGAAGGCGTCTTTGCTGCAGTCCTGACCGGAGGTCTGCTCAAGAGCGGAGATGAGATTGAAATTGTAGCGTAAGTTGCGGTTGAAACGTAAGTCGTAATGAAAGTGTAAGTTGCGGTTGAAACGTAAGTCATAATGAAAGTGTAAGTTGCGGTTGAAACGTAAGTCGTAATGAAAGTGTAAGTTGCAGTAAAAATTTAGTGCATGATTCGGTAAAATTGAAAATGATTTAGGAGTCACTTCGAGGGAAGTGGCTCTTTTTTGTTTGGAAACAGTATATCGGGTGTGTGGTTGGGCGATTTTATTGAACTTGGTCGGAGTTTTGCCTGGCTTGTTATGAGTTTTTAGTTGGAGTTGTATTAAAAGAGTCCACAACAAAATTTTGATACTATACATTAATCTACGCAATAGGCGATGTTGTAACAAAATTTAAGAAATATGAAAATTAATATTACTCGTTAGTGGACGCATTAGGGCGGAGTTGTAATAAAAGTTGAAAATATGAAAATCAATACTAGTTGCTAGTGAAGGCAGTCAGGTTGAGTTGTAACACAAATTGAAAAACATCAAATTTAATACCAACTCTGGATTGAGGCAGATAATCAATGTTGTATCAAAATTAAAGAAAAGTAAAATTTAGTACTAGTCACTAATGAAAGCTCTAGGATTGAGTTGTAACATAATTCTGAAAATGGGAGTTTTAGTACCAACTGATGCAAATAGTATGAAAATTGAGTTGTAACAAAATAGATGAGTCGCGGACGTTAGTACCATTAACCTTAAGTAGATATGAAAATATATAATGCTTTACAAGTCATGTCTTTTATTTATGGATAATTTATCGCGTATTTAGTGACATTTGTCACGGTTTTTACGCGGTTCACAGGTTAATATATAACCAGGAAATGAATTTTAGATCCGCAATCGGAAAATATAGATAAACTGAAATTATAAAACAGAAAATGTGAAAGGAATTATGATATGGCAATTTTAGATATGAATAAAGAAATGTTTGATGAAATGATGAACAACAGCGGTCAGTTTCAGGGCAAGCCTGTGCTGGTAGATTTCTGGGCACCGTGGTGCGTGTACTGCAAGCGAATCGGTCCTGCGCTGGACAAGATTGCTGAACAGTTTGCAGATGAACTCATCGTGGCAAAAGTAAATGTGGACGAACAGCCAGAAATCGCTGAAGAAGAAGGAATCGAAGTTCTTCCTTCGCTGGTGATCTACCGCGATGGCTCCGCCATCGAAAATGCAATCGCTCCACAGTCAAAGGCAGCGATTGAGGCGTTTATCAAAGGAGCATTAGTGTAAGAGAAAATATAAGTTCAACTGCGGGTATGGGTATGGGAAACCGCAGTTCAGAGATATGAGGGCAATATTATGGAAAAGAAGATTTATGATATGATTGTAATCGGCGGAGGGCCAGGTGGTTACACAGCGGCTCTTTACGCTGCGAGAGCGGGAATGGATGTTGCAGTTTTAGAAAAGCTTTCTGCTGGCGGGCAGATGGCTCTGACACATCAGATTGAAAATTATCCGGGATTTCCGGAAGGTATAGACGGATTTACTCTGGGAATGCAGATGCAGGAACAGGCTGAACGCTTTGGGGCAGTGACTGAGTATGCGGAAGTTTACAGCGTAGATCTTAAGGCTGAGCCAAAGGTCCTGGAAACTAGCGAAGGTGAGTTTCTGGCAAAAACAGTTGTGTTGGCTACTGGTGCAGATCCTAGAGAACTTGGAGTTGAAGGTGAGCGCAGTCTCGTGGGTCGCGGAGTTGCATATTGTGCAGCTTGCGATGGAATGTTCTACAAAGGCAAGACTGTCGTAGTAGTTGGCGGCGGAGATTCTGCAGTGGCAGAAGCACTGATTCTCAGCAGGATTGCTGAAAAGGTAATCATTGTTCATCGCCGTGACACTCTCAGAGCTGCAAAAGTTTACCATGAGCCTCTTATGAATATGGAAAACGTGGAGTTCAGATGGAACAGCGTGGTTCAGGAATTTATAGTAGAGGGTGAAAATGAAAATGGTAATTCTGCGGCAAATGTTGGTGGCAATATGAAATCCATGGCAGGTGCCGGCGGAGTGAGCGGCATCCGTATTAAAAACGTTGAAACTGGTGAAATTGATGAAATCCAGTGCCAGGGCGTTTTCGTAAGCATCGGCAGACAGCCGGTGACAAAGCTTGTAGAAGGTCAGCTGGAACTTGATGAAAGTGGCTACGTGATAGCAGGGGAAAGCACTGAAACTAATATCCCAGGTGTTTATGCCGTAGGTGATGTAAGAACAAAGGTGCTGCGTCAGGTAGT
>JAFYUX010000048.1 GCA_017549385.1 Bacillota bacterium | reverse complement strand
TTAACAGGCGGCAGACACAAAAAGGGCCTTGGTAAGGTGACCGGAGGTCTCGGCAGCCTTTACGGCATTACAGGTTATCCCTCAGATGTGCTTTCTTATTCAAGACTTCTTGCATTAGGTCTTGCAACAGGTGTAGTTGCTCAGGTTATTAACACGCTGGGTTCACTGGCAGGAGGCGGCATCAAGGGTACAATCGTGATGCTTGTAGTATTTTTAGTTGGTACAGTATTCAACCTCGCAATAAATGTTCTTGGTTCATTTGTTCACTCAAGCAGACTTCAGTACGTAGAATTTTTCGGTAAATTCTTCGAAGGCGGCGGAACACTTTTCAATCCATTCAAACGCAAGACCAAGTACGTTGATATAACTAAGGAGGATAAATAGTTATGGAAGCTATTACATTAATTAATTTCAGTGGACAGTTTTACGCATTACTCGGCGCTGCAATCGCAGCATTAGCAGGTATTGGTTCAGCAATAGGTATCGGCATCGCAGGCGAAGCTGCGGCTGGCGTAGTTAGCGAAGACCCTAAAAAGTTCGGTCAGGTACTGGTACTTCAGGCCCTCCCAGGTACTCAGGGTATCTACGGTCTCCTCATCGCCTTCATCATCCTTCTCAAGGTTGGTCTCTTAGGCGGCGCTGGTATGGCAGACATCTCAGTTAGCCAGGGTGCTTACATCCTCGCAGCGGCTCTCCCAATCGGTCTGGTTGGTATCTGGTCAGCTATCGCGCAGGGCAAGGCAGCGGCAGCAGGTATCATGTTAGTAGGTAAAAAGCCTAGCGAACTGGCAAAGGGTATGATTTTCGCAGCTATGGTAGAAACATACGCAGTACTTGCTCTCCTGGTATCATTCCTTATGATCAACAGTATTTCATTCTAAGCACATAAGATCAGATTTAAAAAGGAGGAGTCTCTCCTATGAATAGAGGACAAAACATTATAGAAAAGATCTTATCTGATGCTAGGGCCGAAGCTGCAAAGATTGAGGAAACTGCTCGTCTCGAAGCAGAAAAAACAATCGCCGAAGCAAAAGAAAAAGCAGAAAAAGAAAAGCTTAAGATTGAGACTGCATCCGCAGACGAGGCCGCAAGAGCGGCAGCTAAGGAAATATCCTCAGCAGAGATGAGAGCAAAACAGATGATACTTTCTGCAAAGCAGAAATGTATAGAAGATATAGTAAATGCTGCAAAGCAAAACCTGGCTCAGCTTTCCGACCAGGAATACAGTAAGGTTATCCTCGGTATGATCGGGTCGGCGAAGCCGTCGGAAGGTTGCGATATCATTCTTTCAGCAGCTGACAAGGCAAAGCTGGCAGATGAAATCACAAAGCAGGGTTATGTTGTAGCAGAAGAAACGAGAGACATCAGCGGCGGATTCATTATCAGAAAAGGTGATATTGAGTACAATTATTCATTCGAGTCCATCATTTCTGTAGAAAAAGAAGACATTGATCTTACAGCTGCAAAGATACTGTTTGCATAGTGCGGGAGGAGGTTTCTTATGGGAAAAAAGATCTATCCTTACGCAGTAGCACGTATCAGGATGCTTGAAAGATCGCTGCTTTCTGAAAAAGAATTCATGCAGATGATCGATGCAAGATCTGCTGACGAAGCTCTTAAGGTTCTTCTGGACGCGGGATACGGCGATTCTGCTCAGGTGGATGCAAGAGACTTTGAAAAACTTCTCAGTGCACAGCTGGCAAAAGCTTATTCCGACGTAAGAGAACTGGTTACAAATGAGAATTTTATGGATGTGTTCCTTTACAAGAACGACTACCATAATCTCAAGGTTCTGATCAAAGCGGATATCACAGGTACTGATGCCGAACCTTATCTTATCGGTGGTGGTACGGTTAATCTGGAAGTTCTTAAAGGCGCTTTTGCTGCCAAGAATTTCAGCACAATTCCGTTTGTGATGCAGGAATCAGTAGCTGAGGCTTACGAGGCTTACGGCAAAAACCAGAGTGGTCAGGCAGTTGATATCGTTCTCGACAAAGATGCATTCAGACAGATGAACATTACCGCTAAAAAGAGCGGCAGTGATTTTATAAAGAAATACGTAGAGTATGTGAGTGATATCACAAATCTCAAAAACTTCCTGAGAGTAAAGACCATGAAGAGACCGTTTGAAATGTTTGCGGAGATTCATGTCGAAGGTGGTTCTATCACAGTAGACGCTTTCAGAACTGCATATGGTGCAGATTCTCCATGGGCAGGTTTCAAGGGCTCTCAGTATGGCGAACTCTGTTCAGAGGGTATGCCTCAGGGATTCACAGTATTTGAAAGACTCTGCGACAATTTCATCATGGGTTTCATAAGAGAAGCAAAATACAGATCTCTCACAATGGAACCGATGGCTGCCTACATCTATGCGAGAGAAACAGAAGTAAAGACTGTTCGTATCATTATGAGCGGCAAACTCAATGACATAGATGCGGAGATTATTAAAGAAAGACTGAGGGATGCTTATGTATAAAGTTGCTGTTTTAGGTGACAAGGACAGCGTACTGGGCTTCCTTGCACTGGGCATAGATATCTTCCCTGTACACAGTGCTGATGAAATCAAAAAGACGATTCACAGACTTGCAGAAGATGAATATGCCATCATATATATAACTGAGCAGGCGGCCCTCCAGGCTAAGGAGGCAATTGCAAAGTACAAAGACAATGAACTGCCTGCCATAATAGTAATTCCGGGAATTCAAGGCAGTATGGGTATAGGCATGAACGAGGTAAGAGAATCTGCCAAGCGTGCCACAGGTATGGATCTTCTTATTGACGAAGATTAATCCTGTTCCTGATTACAATAGAAATGCGTGGTGATTAAACGATGAGTACAGGTACAGTAGTAAAGGTTTCAGGACCACTCGTTGTAGCAGAAGGCATGAGAGATGCCAATATGTTCGACGTAGTAAGAGTTTCTGATATGAACCTTATCGGCGAAATTATAGAAATGCACGGTGACAGAGCATCTATCCAGGTTTACGAAGAAACATCTGGCCTCGGTCCCGGCGAAAAAGTAGTATCAACAGGTTTCCCAATGAGCGTAGAACTCGGGCCTGGTATGATCTCAACAATTTATGACGGTATCCAGCGTCCGCTGGAAAAGATTTATGAATTGGCAGGCGCAAATATCACTAGAGGTATCGAAGTACCTTCTCTGGATAGAGAAAAGAAGTGGTATTTTACTCCTAAGGTTCAGGCTGGTGACGTTCTCGCTGCAGGCGACGTTATCGGTGTTGTACAGGAAACTCCTGTAGTAGAATGCCGTATTATGGTTCCACCTAGAATGGGCGGTACCGTAAAGGCTATAAAAGAAGGCGAATTTACGGTAGAAGAAGAAGTTTGTGTACTTGTGGATGAAAAGGGCAACGAAATTTCCCTCACAATGATGCAGAGATGGCCTGTAAGACAGGAAAGACCGTACAAGTCAAAGACAAGCCCTGACTCTCTCCTGGTAACAGGTCAGAGAGTTATCGATACTTTCTTCCCGATTACTAAGGGCGGTGTAGCTGCCATCCCTGGTCCATTCGGAAGTGGTAAGACAGTAACACAACATCAGCTGGCTAAGTGGTCTGACGCTGACATCGTAGTATATATCGGTTGTGGCGAACGTGGTAACGAGATGACAGACGTACTTCTCGAATTCCCAGAACTTAAGGACCCAAGAACTGGCGAATCTCTCATGCAGAGAACAGTTCTTATCGCAAACACATCTGATATGCCTGTAGCTGCCAGAGAAGCATCTATCTACACAGGTATCACAATCGCTGAATATTACAGAGATATGGGATACAGCGTAGCTCTCATGGCTGACTCTACATCAAGATGGGCAGAAGCTCTCCGAGAAATGTCTGGTCGTCTGGAAGAAATGCCAGGTGAAGAAGGTTATCCGGCATACCTCGGTTCACGTCTCGCACAGTTCTACGAAAGAGCGGGTATGGTAAACTGTCTCGGTACTGACGGACGTATGGGTTCTCTTACAGCTATCGGTGCCGTATCTCCACCAGGTGGTGATACATCCGAACCTGTATC
>JAFYUX010000047.1 GCA_017549385.1 Bacillota bacterium | reverse complement strand
TGTAGGCGGTATGATGACCAAGAGACTGGTATAAATGTCAGAACAGAAGTTATCAGGCAAATCAAGCAGATAACAAGGCCTAAAAACCACTATAAAATAAAATAATAGAGGCGGTAAAAGACGAATTTCCATCACCACGATCCCTCCGGGATCACACTGGACTTCTTTTGCCGCCTTTTCGGTTATAATTGGTAACATTTGACGTTTTGTTCTTAACAATCAGGGTTCAAATGTGATAATATTTAAAATCGTATTTTAAAATAAATGTTTGTCATAAAAAAGTAATATGTAACCCAATGGTTTTGACTTTTATATAAAAAATTGTATGTTATAATGATTCGTAAGGAGTATTTTTAGATGAGAATTATAGCTGGAGAATTAAAGGGCAGGCGGCTCGTAACGCCAGCCGATAATAGGGTAAGACCTACTACCGACAAAGTTAAAGAAGCCGTTTTCAGCATGATCTCGGCTTATCTTCCAGATAGCGTTGTAGTTGACCTTTTTGCAGGTACTGGCAACCTTGGTCTGGAAGCCATCAGTCGCGGAGCAAAGAGAGCATATTTTATCGATAGAGATAGAGCTAGTATTGCGATGGTTCGCGAAAACGTAAAGTACTGTAAAGTAGAAGACAGATCAGTGATTATCTGGTCAGATTATGTTGCTGGACTCAAAAAAATAAACGATAAGGTGGATGTCATATTCCTTGACCCGCCATATGTTGCAGGTTTCATAGACAAGTGTCTTGAGGCTGTAGCTGAGAGCGATATCCTTCTTGATGATGGTATTATCGTTGCAGAACACAGCGCAAAAGACGAAGTTCCTGAAACTGCAGGAGGCTTTGTAAAGGTCAAGTCAAAAAGATACGGCAGCATCAATATTACTGTTTATGAAAAGCAGGAGGCAGAAGCATAAATTATGAAGAAATTCTTATATCCAGGTTCATTTGATCCGATGACTTACGGTCATCTCGATATCATCAAGAGAGCATCAAAGTTATGTGATATTTTAGTAGTTGGTATCGTAACTAACTCAAACAAAAAACCACTCTTCTCAGTAGAAGAAAGAAAAATGCTTATTCTTGATGCACTTAAAGAAATTGGTGTAGAAAACATCGAAATCGTTGATTTCTCAGGTCTTTTAGCTGATTATGCAAGAGATAACAATATTACTTGCGTAGTTAGAGGTCTCAGAGACACAATGGACTTCACTTCAGAAATGCCAAGAGCTTTCATGAACAAACATCTTTACGAAAACTTCGAAACAGTATTCCTCGTATCAAACCTCGAGCACTCATATCTCAGCTCAAGTGCGATCAAGGAAATCATGTACTTCAATGGTAATATCCAGGGACTCGTTCCTGAAAACGTTTATAGATACATAGTTGATAACAATAAGGGGGTAAACAAATAATGAAAATCATAGATCTCATCCAGGACATCGAAGACATTCTCGAAACATCAAGCGGCTTCCCACTTACTGGCAAGGTAATGGTAGCTCCAGATGAAATCAGAGAAATCCTCAAGGAAATCAAGCAGGAACTTCCTGAAGAAATCCAGCAGGCTCAGTGGATTAAAAACGAACGTCAGCGTATCCTCGACGATGCAAAGGCTGAGTACGACCGCCTTATCAACGTGGCAAACGAAAAGGCTGAACAGCTCGTAGAAGAACACGACATCACGCTCAGAGCTAAAAAGAGAGCTGACGAAATCATGAGAGTTACAGAACAGAACGTAAAAGAACTCAAGCTCGGTACTTTCGATTACATTGACGATGTTCTTTACAGCTTCCAGGAAAAGATGTCAGGCATCAACGAAACATACGTTCAGCGTCTCTTTGGCGATATGACTGACCTCTTTGACAGAGTAAACTCTACAATCGCATCAAACCGTGACGAAATCAAAGAACTCGCTTTCAGAACAGAATCTGACCTTAAGTAGTTCATTTCAGCAGGCCTGCGGCCAGGCGGTATGATACATAAAATTGAAATATCAGACCTCATATTTGTGAGGTCTTTTTTTATTTCCTCGGACATATCTGTTATACAGAGGTGGCAAAATGGAAAGATTTAAAACTGCAGGCAAGATAAAGACTGGTACTGGAAATAAGATTGGAATTTCGGCTGTTATGGCTGTTTCAGGGTGTATTTTACTAATGATATCCCCATCGCTTTCAGTTGCAGCAGCGGAAAAAGGAATACAGCTATGGTTATTTACGGTGATTCCGTCATTATTACCGTTTTTTGTATTTACAGATATGATTGTGAAAAGCGGATTACATATAAAAGCCGGAAGTCTATTTGAAAAACCTGTGAGATTTATCATGGGAACTCATGGCGTGTCAGCATTTGCTTTTATAACATCTCTAATTTCCGGATATCCAGCCGGAGCAAGGGTGATAGGCGAACTTAGGAGAAATAATGAAATAGATGATATGGAAGTTTCAGATATGCTATCCTTCTGTTCCACATCAGGACCACTGTTTATTGTGGGAGCTGTAGGCACGGGGATGCTTGGAAGTGCAACAGCAGGGTATGTTATTCTGGTATCACACTATATTTCTTCTGTTATTACAGGAATCTTTTATGCAGAAAATTCTATATTGAATCGCAAAGACAAGCTGCAAAAGCGCAGAACGGAAAATCGCAACAGATATCAATATAATAATCCGGGTGGGGGGACCCCTCGGGGATTTGCAGATATTATGGGACAGTCTATATTGAGTGCTTTCAAGACTATGTTTATTATTGGGGGATATATCGTTATCTTTTCGGTTATAACAGAGTATATCTGTCATTTTATGCCTGGGTTACTGAATATGGTTTTTAAAATAATTCCTGCAGGCGTGTCGGGTAATTTGTCTGCAGTTTTCGGTAATAGTGCTGATTTTATGGTGACAGTTGCCAGCGGGATATTGGAAATGACTGTAGGATGTGGCAGAATTGCAGCTTTTCAAGGAATATCTTTGGATGTAATGATGATTGTATGTTCTTTCTTTGTGTCATTTGGAGGAATTTCTGTAGCTGCTCAGAGTATGAGTGTGCTGGAAGGCTGCGATATTAAAATGACTGATTTTTTAAAAATGAAGTTTTTTCAGGGGATCGTATCAGCAGCTGTGACTATGGGAATTATCTGGTTTATATGATAAAATAACTATATCTGTGCTATTGTAACTATAGGGAGCATATCACAATGGATTTTAGGGAGGATTCCATGAAAGCGGCAGGCATAATTGCAGAATATAATCCGTTTCACAACGGTCACAAATTTCATATAGATGAGGCCAGAAAGCTTACAAGTGCGGACTGTATCGTTGCGGTTATCAGCGGATCTTTTACTCAGAGAGGTCTTCCTGCGTGTTTTGACAAGTGGAATAGAGCTGCTATGGCTATAGATGCCGGTGCGGATCTGGTGATAGAACTTCCTTTTATATATGCCTGCAACAGCAGCATGGAGTTTGCAGCAGGGGGTACAGGGATACTGGACAGCCTGGGTTGCATCGATTTCATCTCTTTTGGGGCAGAGACAGACGATATTTCGGCTA
This sequence comes from Bacillota bacterium, assembly GCA_017549385.1. Classification (GTDB taxonomy): domain Bacteria; phylum Bacillota; class Clostridia; order Peptostreptococcales; family Anaerovoracaceae; genus RGIG7444. Next base: position 209 of record JAFYUX010000047.1, on the reverse strand, counting down.
TTGTAAAGACTGCAGAGGCATGTGCCGACAAAGAAGGTCTTTTGGAAACTCCTACAAAGGAAAGACTTGCAAAGGGCGAGCCTTATGGACGTGCTTTTTCCGGGGCAATAGGTGAGATATATGGAGATGACTGCAAAAAGGTTCTGGATACGCCAAACAATCTCCTGGGGGTAGAGTATTTAAAGAGTCTTATCTTAAGAGACTCCGCC
>JAFYUX010000004.1 GCA_017549385.1 Bacillota bacterium | reverse complement strand
TTTATTTTTGTTGCTGATGTAAAGGCTTTCCCTAACCGAAGTCTGCAAAATCCAATCACGGAAAACATCATCCGCGGACCTCAACAAGGTTTTACCGAATCAATCAGGATGAACACAGCCATACTCCGTAAGGTCCTTCGTGACGAGAACCTTATGATAGAAAATATCAATCTCGGAAAGCGTGGCAAGGGGAATGCTGCCCTGTGCTATGTGCGTAACATTGCTGACGAAAGGCTTATTAAAAGACTTCGCAACCGACTTAATGAGATTGACTTTGACTATATCTTTGATTCGGGCGAGCTTGAACAGTATATCGAAGGTAATACTTTTTCGGTTTTCCCGCAGATGATGTCCACGGAGCGGCCTGATATGGCGGCAACTGCTCTTGCAGATGGCAAACTGACGGTCTTTCTTGATGGCAGTCCCTTTGCGCTTGTCCTGCCCGTTACACTGGCTGACTTAACACATACAGTTGAGGACAGGTATCTTCGAGTGCCTTATGCAAACCTGATGGTTATTTTGAGCCTGTGCCTCTGTGAACGTCGATTACGCCTCTGATGCCTTTGAAACGCTTGATGAGGTGAGCAATCTGGTTTACGTTTGAAATCTGAACTGTAAGCGAGATGTTTGCTGTGTTGTCACTGTTGCTCTTTGCCATAACAGCTACAATGCTTACGTCCATATCGTCACAAACCTTTGAGATGTCTGAGAAGAGGCCCTTACGGTCTTCGGCAAGTACAGAAACATCTGTATCAAATGAACGGTTCTGCTTTTCAACATCCCATTCTACCGGAAGGAATCTTGCTCTTTCTTCTGGTGGAAGTGAAACGATGTTTGAGCAGTCTGCTCTATGTACAGAAACGCCTCTGCCCTTTGTGATAAAGCCTACGATTTCGTCCCCAGGTACAGGGTTGCAGCACTTTGCAAGTCTGATGAGCGGATTGTCTATACCGCTGATGCGGATACCACCTGTAGCTTCGCTCTTTTTCTTTGCAGGTTTTGCTTCGTAGTTTTTGATTTCTTTTGCTTTTTTAATTTCGAGAGCCTTTTCTTCTTCATAGAACTTGAGAAGAAGATCCAGCACCTTTGAAAGGACAGTACCGCCATAACCTACTGAAGAATATAAGTCTTCTAAGCCTGAACAGTTGAGTTCTTTTGCAACTCTGTTTACACGCTGAATCTTGAGAAGCTGCATTGGATCATAACCCTTTTTTCGGATGTATCTATCCAGCATTGCTTTGCCCTTTTCAACGTTTTCACTCTTATTTTCTTTTTTGAGCCACTGTCTAATCTTGTTTCTGGCGTGACTGCTCTTAGCAATCTTGAGCCAGTCGATGCTTGGGCCCTTTGAATTGGCTGATGTGATGATTTCTACGATGTTACCGTTTTGGAGGATGTGATCAATAGGAACCATCTTGCCGTTTATCTTTGCGCCGATACACTTGTTACCTACTGCAGAGTGAATCTTGTAGGCAAAGTCGATCGGTGTAGAACCTGCCGGAAGTTCGATAACCTTACCTGCAGGAGTAAATACAAATACCTGGTTTGAGAAGAGGTCCATCTTGAGGGTTTCCACAAACTGTTTCGAATCGTCCATATCCTGGTTCCATTCTAAAGTCTGTCTGAGCCACGCAAGCTTCATCTCTTCCTGATCAGCCTGAACACCTTCTTTGTACTTCCAGTGCGCAGCGATACCATACTCTGCAATCTGGTGCATTTCGTATGTTCTGATCTGAATTTCCAGTGGAAGTCCATCACTACCGAATACTGTAGTGTGGAGTGACTGGTACATGTTTGATTTTGGCATTGCGATGTAGTCCTTGAAACGACCTGGAATAGGACGCCACATGGAATGAACAACACCGAGAACCGCATAACAGTCTTTTACTGTGCCAACCAGTACACGGATAGCAGTGAGGTCGAAGATTTCGTCCAGCTGCTTGTTTTTGTCGCGCATCTTGCGGTAGATGCTGTAGAAGTGCTTTGATCTACCCTTTACTTCGTAAAAAATATTGAGTTCCTTGAGCTGTTCGTCAAGTTCTTCGATAATCTGTCTGATGTTTTCTTCGCGCTGTTCTTTACGCTGATTGATCTGAATAGAGAGATCCTTGTAAAACTCTGGTTCGAGATTTTTAAGTGCTATATCCTCAAGTTCGAACTTCATGTTGAACATACCGAGACGGTTTGCGAGAGGGGCATAAATCTCAAGAGTTTCTTTTGACTTTTCTCTAATCTTGGCAGGAGTCATGTAGTTGATAGTTCTCATGTTGTGGAGTCTGTCAGCAAGTTTGATGATCAGTACTCTTATGTCCTTTGACATGGCAAGGAACATCTTTCTGAGACTTTCAGCCTGAGCTTCTTCTTTGCTCTCGAACTTGAGATTACCCAGCTTTGTTACGCCATCTACCAGAAGAAGAACATCGCTGCCGAAATCTTCTGCCAGCTGTTCTGCTGTGTAGTCGGTATCTTCTACTACATCATGAAGCAGACCAGCAATAATAGTCTGGTCGTCCATACCCAGCTCAGCAAGAATCTTTGCAGTTTCCATCGGATGGATGATGTAAGGTTCTCCTGATTTTCTAAGCTGACCTTCGTGCTTTTTATGAGCCAGCTCAAGAGCTCTTTCAATATTTAAAATGTCGTAATTCTGATTTTGTGATTCCAGATAATCTAAAAATTCGTTCATAACTCTAACCTGATTTCTGCTTTATTTTGTCTGCAATTTATTATTTATCTTCTCATGCTGAGATAGCACCACACACACAGAGTGATTTTCTGTATGCATGATGCTAATTGTTGCCATATTTATGCAGACTTAGCTGCTTTTTTTGATTTTTTACGACTCTTACTGCCGCCTTTATACGCTTTTGTATCAGTTAATCTGCATATATCATACCACACTGAAGTAGCGATGAATATGGAACAAAGCGTACTTGATATAACACCCACAAGAAGCGGGAGTATGAAGCTTCTGATTGTGTTACCACAGAAAATCAGAAGCGGAACCATAACTGCAATAGTTGTAAGTGAAGTCATAACAGATCTGCCGATAGTCTGTCTGATACTGTCATCTACAATTTCATCGAGACTGTTTACAGTCTTTTTTGCAGAGAGATTCAGATTTTCTCTGATACGATCGAAAATAACGATAGTATCATTAATACCGTATCCCAGGATTGTGAGCATCGCTGCGATAAACGGGCTGTTTATTGTTATATGGAATACTCCATAAAATCCAAATAAAACAAGCAGTGTAACACAGAGGGCGATAATAGCTGCAACACCGTATTTCCACATGAATCTGATGGCAATGTAGATAAGCATGAGGACTACTGCAGCCGCCACTGCTTTAACAGCTCCTGTCTTGAGAGTTTCACCCACAGATGGACCGATGTTTTCTACAGAAAGAACTGAGTCTTCTGTGATGCCGAAGGCATCGGACATGGCATCAACAAATGATTCTCTTGCGCCGCTTTCCATTGAGTCAGGAGTTTTGATGATAATCTGGGTGTTGCCTTCACCGGCATGAGTAACAGAGCCTGTTATTTCATTTTGTGCCATTACATCGTAAATCTCTTCTACTGCGATTTCTCTTTCCATCTCAATCTGGATAAGAGTACCACCTGTAAAGTCAATACCGAAGTTAAAACCTCTGATAAGGCCAAAACCCATAGATACGATAATAAGAACCACTGCAATAATGTAGTAGATCTTTCTGTATTTCATAAAAGTAAAGTTCTTTATCTTTTCGCCCATTATAAAGCCTCCTTTACTTTTCTGTTTTCTTTTATGCCAAAGAGTTTCTTTGTGCCAAGTACTTTGCTTTCTGCAAATCCCTGCAGGAAGACATTTGTCACCACTGTCGCTGTGATAATGCTGAGTACGATACCGATCATAAGAGTTACGGCAAAGCCTCTTACATCACCTGAACCAAACTGGAACAGCGCTACACCTGCGATAAGTGTTGTGATCTGTGAGTCAAGTACTGTGGCAAGTGCTCTCTTAAAGCCCTGAGTAGTAGCAACTCTGATAGTCTTACCGTTTTCGCGAACTTCTTCTTTGATCCTTGCAAAGATGATAACGTTTGCGTCTACAGCCATACCTACTGAAAGGATCATACCTGCAATACCCGGAAGTGTAAGAACTGTACCAAATGTTGCAAGAATCCAGAGATATGCAAGACAATATACGAGAAGTGCTATAGATGCTGCAAGGCCCATGATTCTGTAGCCGATCAGCATGATTATAATTACAAGAATAATACCCACAATACCGGCAGTTATGCTCTGCTGGAGAGAATTTAAGCCTAATGTAGGACCTACTATGCTCGTCTGAACTTCTGTGAGTTCTACAGGAAGTGCACCACCTCTGATAAGCGCTGAAAGATATGTTGCGTCTTCCTGGTTGAAGTTGCCTTCGATCTGGCAGTTGCCACCTGTAATAACGTTGGAAACTGCAGGATAGGAAATCATTTCGTCGTCGAGGACGATGCCTATACACTCTGCAGGAAGGCCTGTTTCTTCGTCTGCAACGATTTCGCCAGATACGATTGCTTTTGTGGCACTTTCAAATGCCTTTGCACCTTCTGAATCAAATTCTAATGTTACAACGTAACCTGCACCCTGCTGATTAATGGCTACTCCTGCATTTTTTACGTTGCCGCCATCAACAATAATATTTCCGTCAGCTGTCATAAAGCTCAACTGAGCTGTTTTACCTATAGACTCGATAGCGTCTTCTGCATCTTTTACGCCTGGGAGTTCGACTCTGATCCTGTCTTCGCCCTCGATGGACACGACTGGATTTGAGAGTCCCATTTCATTTACACGTTTTTCTATCACTGACTGCGTCTGGTTCATAAGAGCCGCAAGTTCAGTGCCAGTGGCATCTGTATCCTGAGCCTCAAGTACCACATAAACACCGCCCTGAAGGTCAAGGCCGAGCTTGATATGGTCTTTTAATGGGGCCACTTTGTCACCTGCACCGAAGATGGTTGTATACCATCCGCCAATAAGGAGGATGACAATAAGAACCGCAGCGATTAATCTGGTATTCTTCATCTTCAGATAGATCTCCTTCCGATTTTTACTCTGCTAAAACTGCCTGTATGCCGATAGCGCATTCCACACGTTTCTTTTCGAGTTCGCAACCCAGCTCATAAGGCTTCATGATGTCGCCGTTCATGTTGAGTGCGTTTGCATGACATCCGCCGCTACAGTAGAACTTTGCCCAGCATTCCTGACATGCTTCTTTATTGTAGATATGTGCTCTGTTAAACATATCGTAGTGTTTGTTTTCAAATGTCTCATCGTAGAGATTGCCTAATCTGTAGTCAGTATTGCCTACAAACTGATGGCATGGATAAATATCACCTTCTGGTGAAACAGCTACGTATTCTGTACCTGCACCACAGCCTGATACACGCTTGATAACGCATGGGCCCTGATTGAGATCCACATTAAAGTGGAAGAAATCAAACGGCTTGCCTTCCATTGCGTTTGTGATGTACATATCAGAAAGTCTGTCATATTCCTTAAGGATGATATCCTTGTCCTCGTCTCTAAGAGCATATTCGTGCTCGAGAGATGTAACTACAGGCTCTACTGATACGTTGCTGAAACCAAGATCAACAAGATGCTTTACGTCTTCTGCAAAGTCCAGGTTATGTCTTGTGAATGTACCTCTTACATAATAGAGACCTTCGCGCTTTGATACGAAGTTTCTGTAGTTGTTTGCGATGATGTCATAAGTGCCTTTGCCGTTTACAGTCTTTCTCATTCTGTCGTTAACTTCAGGTCTGCCATCAATACTGAGGATAACGTTATCCATTGTTTCATTAATGTACTCAATCTTTTCGTCATCCAGCAGTATACCGTTTGTAGTAATAGTGAATCTGATATTTTTTCCATACTTGCCTTCGTTTTCGCGGCCGTACTTTACCAGTTCCTTTACTACATCAAAATTCATGAGAGGTTCGCCACCAAAGAAGTCGATTTCGAGATTTCTTCTCTGGCCTGAATTCTGCATGAGGAAATCGAGAGCTTTCTTGCCTGTTTCCAGAGAAAGAAGGCATCTAATACCCTCGAAAGCACCCTTGTCACCAAAGCAGTATGCGCAGTTCATGTTGCAGTCATGTGCAACGTGGAGACACATAGCCTTAATAACAGGTTCTTTGTCTTCTATAGTGTCTACAGGTACGTCGTCTGATGTGAAAAGCATACCTGCAGCTTTAAGTTCTTCTATTTCATCGATTGCTCCATCAATATCTGAAGCATCATATCTGTCTGCCAAAGCTTCTTTTACGCTCTGACGAGAACAATCTCCATCTTCGTAATGATCAAGCACATCGTAGATTACCTGGTCAACAATGTGAACAGCTCCGCTGTTTACATCAACAACGATGGGAATGTCCCTGAATATATATTTATGGATCAAAAGATCAACTCCCCTTCAAAAAAAGAAGCTGTCACAAAACGCGCACTTTTAACAGCCAGCACTCTAACGGAGAGCACTGGCTCCAAGTTGCATACGCAGGCGACGTTTTGGGACACCCTCTTAAAATAATCAGATTATTTATTATCTTCTCTTAATGTTTTCACACTTCTGGTTTGCTACTGTGCAAGATGTCTTGCATGCAGACTGACAAGAAGTCTGGCATTCACCACAACCAGTTTTGCAAGCTGCATCCTTTAAAGTAGCTCTTGCGATAGTCTTAACTCTCTTCATTTTGTACCTCCTTAAAATACCGGCAAAAAAGTGCCTTTACCAATGTATTTCGTATACTTGATTAACATTAACATTTTACCCTACTATATATATTGTGTCAAGTAAGCCACAAACATAGAGCCCCGTCTTTTCAACGGGGCTCAAGTTTTTATTCGTCTTAAGTTTCAACCATCAAGAGAGGATTATTCTGCCTTTTCTTCAGAAGCGTCAGCCTTTTTTGTAAGCTTTCTAATCTTCTTCTTTTCTGTTTCTTCAGCAGGTTCTTCTGCCTTAGTTTCTGCCTTTGCAGCCTTCTTTGTTACTTCAGAGATGGCCCACTTTTTGAATTCCATCTTTGTCTTGTCGTTACCAACGTACATAACGAAAGAATCTTCTTTAACACTGAGAACCTTACCAATAACACCGCCGATTGTTACGAGTTCATCGCCAGGAACGATGTTGTTTCTCATTTCCTTAACTTCCTTATCCTTCTTCTTCTGTGGTCTGAGCATGAATACCCATAAGAACACAACGAGGAGAATAAGAGGACCAAAAGTCTTCATATAAGTAGTTACGTCCTGCATTATATTTGCCTCCAATAATAAATAAATTTCTTAGTGGTGCCGGCGATCGGGTTCGAACCGATACGGTGTCGCCACCACAGGATTTTGAGTCCCGCACGTCTGCCAATTCCATCACGCCGGCAAACAATGCATACATTTTACCACAAACCAATATATAAAACAACAAAAAAGGAAAACAGCGACAGACAAGCTGTCGCCACTTTCCCTTTCACTATATATACAAACAAAAAATTTAAGGTTCTATACTGTAATATCAGCAAAGTCAGCTGATATGATTTCCGCTAATGACATAGGATCAAGTTTTACTTGTAAACCGATCCTTCCTCCGCTGACATATATCATATCATACAGCTGTGAAGTTTCGTCAATAACAGTAGGGAAAAGTTTTTTCATCCCTATAGGTGAACATCCACCATGTATGTACCCTGTAAGAGGAAGAAGCTTTTTCATGCTCATCATTTCGATTTTTTTAACCCCAAAATGTTTTGCTGCTTTTTTCAAATCAAGTTCGCAGTCCACAGGTATAACACATACAAAATGTTCGCCTGTGTTTGCTTCTGTTACCAGCGTTTTAAATACTGTATCCGGATCTTGCCCAAACCTTCTGGCAAGCTCAGCTCCGCTTGTAAACCCATCTGTTACTTCTCTATCTACGTGCTCATACGGGATGCCGGCGGCATCGAGCATACGC